>QHXC01000018.1 GCA_003222815.1 Acidobacteriota bacterium
GGACACGACTCTCCTGGCTCAAATTCTTCCCGGGTTTGACCAGGAGACCCGCGACTTCTATCGCTGGCGAGCTGGATACACTGCCGAGGAATTAAGCAGATTGATCGAATCCAGACTGGGTGTGGATCTCGGCCGGATCACCGATTTGCTATCCCTGGCGCGGGGTCCATCGGGAAGAATATTCCGTTTGCTAATCCAGGGCGAGCGTGGCGGACTGATCGTCGGCAAGGAACTCGAAATTCGCCGGGCCCTCTCGCCCTCGCACCTCTACAGTTCCGCCTTCGTCCTGGACCGCAAGGAGGACCGTTTTGTTTTGAGAGGCGCCGGGTGGGGACACGGCGTCGGCTTGTGCCAGATTGGCGCCGCAGTCATGGCGACTGAGGGAAAGGCATACACGGAAATCCTGTTGCATTACTATCGCGGGACGGAAGTAACCGCCCTGAAGATTCTTAGTTAGCCGCGAATGACGCGGATTACGCTAATGCATTCGTGTAATTCGCGTATATTCGCGGCTGGCATCCGGCGGGCGAACGCCAAAGTCAGAACAAGAGCTTCAACGCGAACTGGATCTGGCGCGAGGTCGTAGACGTCGCGGTAATGACCCCCGCCGAGGAGCTATAGTTATTGCCCGAGAAGGTCACGGGGTTGGGCCATGAAAAGTTTGGGTGATTGAAAATGTTGAAGGCCTCCGCCCGAAACTGCACACTGTACTTCTCATTGACACTGAACTTCTTGAACAGTGAAGTGTCAAAATTGGTCAGCCGCGGACCAACAAATGTCCCGCGGCCTATATTCCCGAAGGTTCCGGCAGGTGGCAGCAGGAAAGCCCTGGGATCGAACCACTGGTCCGGTCTACCCAAAATTACCGGCCCGCTAAAGGCGGGATTCCAGTTGGGCACGTCGGGGTTTTGGTTGTCTCCTGTCCCAGAACTATTGGAACCGACCGTAGGCGTGAAGGGGAAACCGCTCTGAGCGGTGGCGCTGCCATTCCATTGCCATCCACTGATCAGTTTTTCTGCCACTCCGCTGGCTCCGCTACCGAAGCGCTGGCCAAGCCCAAACGGCAACTGATATGTGAAGTTGGCGTTGAACTGGTGCTTGAGGTTGAAGGACGCTGGTCCCTTGGAGAGTTTCATATCAAAAGGATTCAAGACGCTCGCAGGCTCATTAACGGCGGAGGTGGCGAGAAAGGCAGAATTGATATCCAGAATTTTCGAAAAGGTGTAATTGGTTTTGAAAGTGAGTCCGCGGGTGGCGCGCTTGGTCAGCGAGACATTCGCCGAATGGTAGCTGCTGGTACTGTTATAGAACCAGCTCTGGGTAGGGCCGACGAAGGGATTCGGACGCAGATTGGGTGTAGACGGCATGTACGTTGTTCCCTGCGGGACTCGGACCGCCTGATTTGCAGCGCGAACTCCACCGCTGAGACATCCCGCCGGGTCCGAACAAACCTGAGGCGGAGCCATATTTCTGTTCATCGCGGTCACGACATGATAGGCCTCGCTGCCCACATAGCTTACTTGGAGCATGAGGTTTTGCGTGATTCCCCGTTCCACCGTCAGGGACCATTGCTGGAGAGTGGGGGTGTGCATGACCGGATCCAGACCCCCGGGGGAAAAGATCCCGCAGGCGGGCGGCTGCAACGGTGACTGTGCACTGCAACTGGGCGGGGGCGGCGTTCCAAAGGGGATCGGAATATTAGAAAGCAGCGGTGTGTTCGTGATCGTCAGCCGCGCGCCGAAGGGCGGGTTGGCGTTAAGCCGGTGACCGAGATTGTCCTGGAGGTCGTGGTGAATCCCAAAGCCGGCCCGCACCGCCCACCTTCCGGTGCCGGTCGGATCCCAGGCGAGGCCGACCCGTGGCTGCCACAGCGCTTTGGCGTTGTTCTCCGTCAGCGCCGATCGGCCTATTACTGGGTCTGTCTGTACGATCCCATTCTTGTCATATACGTAATTGGAGGCATGGTTGTGGGCTTCACTCCACCCATTCGTCATCTCCTCCCTCAATCCCAGGCGCAATGTGAGATGCGGTTTGAGCTTTATCTCATCCTGCACATACCAAGCTCCTTCCGTGGAGCGGAAGTAGAGCGGCTGGAGGCTGGTTTGCGCAACGAACTGGGTCGGGAGATCCTGGAGGAATGCCAGCAATGTAGGATAGTTGGCGGTTCCTGCCGTAAACTGGGCTCCCCCCAACATGTTTTGCTGTACCTGCTGAATCCACAGGCCTGCGCTCCAGGAGTGACTGCCCTTCGTGAAACGCACGTCATCGGCCCAGGTGAAGTGATTTCGTGTATCGCGATTGGGGCTGTTGCCGGTCGGTTGCGCCAGGGCAGCCGCGACGACCGTGTTCGCCGCGCCTCCAATGGTGATCGCGCCGGGATTGGTTCCGGTAAGAAACACCAGGTTTGCGGGGATGGGCACTGCAGGAGCTTGTACCTGAGTTCCCCACGCGAGTGAGAACCCCAAGGTCGCAACATTCAGGACGGTGGGGGAGAAAATATGCGTTTCTTGCAAGCCGAACAAATAAGCGCGTTGGCTAGTGAGTGTGATGAAAACCGGGTCGGCAGGCGGAGAGGCCCTGTCCCCATCGTCCGCGTTGAAATTTGCATAGAAGGAATCTTTGCTGGACACGGTGTGGTCAAAGCGCACCAGGCCAAAATCTTCCCGAACCTTCCGCTTGGGATTACTGATGGCCTTGGCGGTTCCGGTTGGCAAGCCGTCCGCGAGCAATTCGGGGCCATTCGGTGCAGGCCAGAAGTAGTTGGCGTATGGCAGCATGCCTGTCTTGAGATTGGTAACGGGGACGTACGCACCGCGGTTCGGGCAGGCATTCGGCGCAGCATTGACGATGTAGCAAGGCATCAAGCCCTGCCGGGCCTGCGCGTCGGGCACGAACGCAACACTGCTTACCGCTAACCGCTCCCGAAACCCCTCATAATTTCCGAACAGGAACGCCTTGTTCTTCTTCAGCGGACCTCCCAGGGCTCCTCCAAATTGATTCCGCTTGAACGGCGGGGCGCCAATGGTGTCGTCGAAGAAGTTCCGGGCGTCCAAAGCGCTGTTGCGTAAATACTCGAACGCATCTCCATGCCACTGGTTCGTCCCCGAGGAGGACACCACGCTGACCTGCGCGCCGGCCCGCTTTCCATATTCCGCGCCATAGGTGTGCTGGAGGACGTTGTATTCCCGCACCGCTTCAACCCCGAGCAACTGCCCGCTGGACCCTGACGGTGTAATGAACTGGCCGGTCGAGTTGGAGCCAATGTAGTCGACCCCGTTCATTAGAAATCGGTTTGTCTCCGGCCGCTTGCCCGCGACGGAGAAGGAGGTCCAGGCGTTGTTGTTGATGTTCGAGCGGTTGTCGACCGTGCCTACGTTGAGTGTCAGGAGTTGGTCGAAGCTGCGCCCGTTCAGCGGCAGGTCCTTGATCTGTTGCTCGGTGATCAGTCCTGAGGTCGAGCTCAGGGTCGTGTTGACAAGCGGGGCCTCCTCTGTGACCGTTATCTGTTCTATGAGGTTTCCTACATCCAGCGTCAGATTCACCACGGCTTCCTGACCCACCGCCAGATTGATGCCGCGCCGCACCTGCTGCTTGAAGCCCTGTTTTTCTGCGATCACTTCATATGGGCCTACCGGAAGGGACGACATACACCCGAGATGGCTGCCGTGGAGCCTTGAGCAAAAACCAGGCAATTTCCCAATGCGATCCATCCAAGAATCCCAGTTCTCAATCGTACCAGCGCGTACAGACGTGTACCCGTTCTCCTTACCATAATTCCCCCCTTTTAGATGTGATTCATTTAGCTGAAACTACGGTCGCAGCGTGGATTCCAGCTGCTCCGAAAATCAATGTCTTTGAAAAGAATCAGCGCAAGTTAACCCTCGTCCTCCGAGTTTGTCAACCTAGAAACGGACCTAGAAACGGATCTGACCAATGTTCAATTCCCAATGCTCAATTCTCATCCGAAATGGATGTCGGATTGCCCTTTCGGATGAGAATTGAGCATTGGGAATTGAACATTGGTCAGATGCTCCCGAGCCTGCATTCTACAAAGTTATTTTTGCGCGAGCAGATTTTAGGCTCGATACATGCGGGTAATCTTGGGGAGATTACGGGGAAGAAGAATCCGGTGGCTACCGAGCGACGCAAGCGTAACCACCGGTTCGGTCTGACGATTTTTCCGGATGCGTTATCTCCTCACGTTTGTCGCGAGGCCAACACCACTCAACGCGCGAATCACATACCACCCGATATCAATCTGCCACCAGCGCCGGCTGAAGCATGCTGAGGCGGGGCGGTCATGATGGTTGCCGTGCCAATTCTCACCCCAGGCTGCGAACTGAAACGGACCAAGCCACCAAATGTTTTGGCTGGAATCGACACCCTCAGGAAGTCCGGGTTTCAGATGTAGAAGGCTGTTGACGAAGCACTGCATGTGGAGGGAATAGGCCATTCGGATGGCGCCGACCCAGAAGAACCCAGCCCAGCCAAACAGGAAGTAGCCAAACCCGATGGAAATAGCGACGAGAGGGATTTGAAATTTGGTCCAGATGGTATATCGGTCGCGCATCAAATCAGGGCACCACTTCTTCATGCTCGAAGGCCGCCATTGATAAAGCCATCGAAGGTGTGCCCACCAGAATCCGCCGTGACGCGGGCTCGAGACGTCGTCGACCGTGTCGGAGTTGGCGTGGTGATTGCGATGATTCGCGATCCAGGTGCTCGGGGCGCCCGAGCCGTTGAATACCGCGAAGAAAATCAGAATCTGCTCGACGACAGGGTTGAGCTTGACCGATCGGTGGGCCAGCGCCCGGTGATAGCCAACTGTGGTACCGAGCGCGCCGCAGCATGCCATGGCGAGAGCGGCAAGAAAAACGATCCAGCCGGGAACGGGAAAGAAAACGATTCCTGCAACAGCCAGAACGTGAATCATGACGATGTAGATCATTACCCAAAAGTTTTCTCCCTCGGCTTTCCACCAGGGCAAAGTCCATGGGTGTTTTTCGGTGAGCGCCGATCGGCTCATCCAGAGTCCTCCTTGATGCGAATTGACGGGAAGGGTTTTTATCGGGGCCGTCAGAGTTAGGGTTTCCAGACAAGAGAACCAGGCAAAGACAACAAAAATACTAGCACGGAGCCTCCGTTGCAGGGAGAAAACTTTGTGATTTATGGGTATTATGTGGTGGACAGAGCCTGTTTATGCAGATTGACCAACAAAAATGTGTGGCCTGCGGCAACTGCGTGCCGGTATGTCCGATGGGCGCAATCTCGATCGACCCGGTCCGGAATAGAGCGGGGGTCAATGCCGACGAGTGCGTTGAGTGCTACACATGCTATCGCGGCATGAGCATGGAGAAGCTCAACCCGGTGCTGGTGCGAACGATTCGGGGGTTGCTGAGAGTTTTCAGGTTGCGTTTCGATCCCGAACCGGACGTTTGTCCGACCTCCGCCATCACTCCGGATGAGCTTACCTGGCCGCGAGTCGTGCGACGCGCGTTCAGCGACCCTCAGGTGACCCACGAGAGTACGGGTGTCCACGGCCGTGGGACCGAAGAAGTGAAGACCAACGATGTGACCAACCGCGTTGGTCTGGGTGAGGTGGGATATGTTGTGGAGTTCGGCCGGCCTACCGTCGGCGTGCGGTTCCGGGACATCGAGAAGATGACGCGGGCCCTGGCATCTATCGGAATTGAGTTTGAATCCAGAAATCCCGTCACGCATTTGATGACCGATAAGAAGACCGGAAAGCTCCGTGACGACATCCTGAACGAGAAAATCCTGTCCGCGATTGTCGAATTCAAGACTCGTATCGAAAATGTTCCGGCCGTCCTTCAAAAGGTGGACGACATTTCAAAAACACTCGATACCGTGGTTGCCGTGGGTGTCTCCACGCGGTGCGCAGAAGACGGTTCGAGCGCGCTCGACCCGGTTCTGGTTGAAGAGGGCTTCTCGTTTGTGCGTGGTAAGACGAACTTGGGACTCGGCCGCGGGAATGACTAATACGTTACATCGCTATGGCAGCGGCGAGAGCTTCAACGACGATTACATCGTCTTTGCTATCCCAGCGCGGGGAATCAACGACAAGGGCGCGGTCGAGAAGCAGCGGCGATTCCTCGAGATCGCCCGGAAGCACAAGCCCATCAATATGGGCGATGCGAGCCATGGCAGCATCTTCCGTCCGTCGAAGGAACTGAATCCCACGGTGCACTGGCGTCGCGATCCGAAAAGAGATTTCGATACTGTTGTGCACTGCGTCTCCTGCCCAAGCACAGTCGCCGCGGTTTTCGACAATCCCGACCAGGTCGTGGCCTTCATAAAGGAATTGAGGCAAGAAGACCTCGGCCTTTCCATCAACATCAGCGCCGCTCTGGACAAGGCCCAGGAGTGTGCCCGCCGCGCCGGTCTTGAGCGACACAGCGTCGAGTATTCGCTCGGCTTCTTCGGCCAGACCGATCGTATGGCCGACCGCCGCACGCTGGAGCTCTCCACGATGTGCGGCCACGGTATGCTCTCTTTCGACTTTGTACGCAAGCTTGTGGAATGGGTAAAGCAGGGCAGGCGCTCACCCGAACAGGCCTCCGCCACGCTGGCACGCTTCTGCAGTTGCGGTGTGTTTAATCCGACTCGCGCCTGCCGGCTGTTTGAAGAAGCGAGAAGAGTAGGGTCGGGGATCAGGGGTCAAGGGCAAGTGGCCGACCGCGGCTAGGTGCACTGTAACGGTAGATCCGGTACTACCGAATCTACCGTTACATGCACTAGCCGGTGGGCCCCACGTCAAGAGTGTAGAAGCAGGACGCACTTGAAAGCCGTGCTCCGGTTGAGGCAGACTGGGTTGCAGAATCCATAATCCCATCGAGGAGGCTTTGTGAAAAAAGCGTTGTGCTTGGTTCCAGTCATTACGTTCTTGTTTGCTGTTTCGGGGTTTGCTCAGTTGAATGCGCAGACCGGTCCCGATAACGCGCCTAAGGTTGGCGAGATGGCTCCGGATTTCCAGGTTTCCGGCGGCGGGCGCGGCGCCGCTCCGGTTAGTCTGAAAGACTATCAAGGCAAAAAGAAAGTTCTGCTGATGTTCTTTCCGGGTGCATTTACTCCGGGCTGCACGACCGAGTTTACGGAGGCCGGACAGTTCTATGACAAGATCAACGCGCTCAATATTCAGATGCTTGGTGTCTCTGCCGATTTGCCCGGCGCCCAAAGAGCGTTCAAGGACAGCGTCAGTCCGAAGGATGCGTCCGGCAAGCCTCTTCCGCTCGAGAATCTGACGTTTGTGAGCGACCGCACGCTTGCGATCGCAACAAAGTACGACGCGGCCAACGCCAATGCCGCCAA
Source organism: Acidobacteriota bacterium (assembly GCA_003222815.1). Lineage (GTDB taxonomy): Bacteria > Acidobacteriota > Terriglobia > 20CM-2-55-15 > 20CM-2-55-15 > 20CM-2-55-15. The sequence continues at coordinate 7,330 of QHXC01000018.1, forward strand.
GCGCTATTACTTCCTTATCGATGAGACAGGCAAGATCGTTTGGCGCAGCGTGACCGGAGGGCTGATACCCACAGAAAAACTCCTCGCCGATCTGGGCACCGCGGTTCGGTCCGCAAACTAGACTAAGAGTAGCTAGCGTGCCTCATACCGAGGAGAGACGCGGGCTAAAGCCCGCGTTTGCTTGGGCCTCGCGAAATTTGAACATTTTGTACTACTAATGGCGGGTTTCTTGGATTTTTGCGGAGATTTTTTTGCCGCGAATTGCGCGAATGACGCGAATGGGCGGCCCATTCGCGTCATTCGGGCAATTCGCGGCTCAGATTTTGGTTGCGGCTTGCCGCGTTGTGAACATTCTGGCTGCCAAGAGGACCTAGTCTGGAGCCACGGATTGCGCGGATCATGCGATTCCGCGCGCGTCGCAATCCGCGCAATCCGTGGCTAGAATGCGGGAATCGTCAGCGACACCGCCACTGCAGTGTAACCACCGCTGTGATCTGCCTCGTCCAGATGTGCGCGCACACCCGTGAAAGTCCACGTCCCGATGGCTGTGCCGGCGGGTACCGTATGGGAGCCCGACGTTCCTCGCTGCCAATTCAAAGCTTCTTGATCAACAGTGCTGCCGGGAGCACGGAAGCGCACATCGAAATATGTTTGAGCGTTCAGATTGGAGCCCGAGAATTCGCCAGTATAAGACGTGCCCGCTTGAACAATCGTCCGGCTGATTGCGATACCGGTTGTCTGCAGTACCGGGGGAGGAGGATCCACGACGACCTTGCCTTTCATACGAGAATGCAGCGTGCAGTGGTACGCCACTGTTGTGCCGGGCGCGCCGGCTTTGATGGTGAAGCTTGCGCCAGGGTTCATGACGCCCGTGTCGAAGCTGCCATCATCGGCAACAATACGATGCAAGAGTTGATCGGAGTTGTAAACCGTGACTGTTTCGCCCGGTTGAGCGTGAATCGTGGAAGGAACGAAGACATAGTGTTGCAGCACACCTTTCGGAACCGCGCCGGAACCACCGCTTAAATAGAGATCTGGGCGGAACACATAGTCCCAATTTGCGCCGTTGGGCCTGGAGATTGATGACAAGTTAAGGCTGCCGCCGGTCAGATGGCAGAGAGCGCAGCTCCCCGTACCTGTAGGCGGAGTGGAATAGGTTCCGTCGGGCCGGTAAGCAACGTATTCCCATTCACCGTTCCGAAGCTCCTTATAGTCTTCGCCAAAGCCTTTCTCTTTCCGCATCACAAATAGGGTTGTGAGATTCACCTGTATAAAACGCCCCTGCTCGTCCAGGACGGGTTCCCCGCTCGCGTCCTCCCGCACGGACCAACTTTCAAAGAGAATGACCGAGCCGTATGGAAAGTTGAAGGTTTCTCCCGCCTTTACCGACGCTGAAATAGCATTGCCGTACACTTTCCGGATCTGCCGGTTCTGGTAATTGTCAAAGACGTAGAAAAGCTTAAACGTGTCTTTATAGCCGGCCGGAAATCCGACGCGATCCACAGTTGGAGCGGGCAATGCCTGCGTATGCCCAATAAATAAGAGTGATCCCACAATACAAGTCGCAACGAACGCGGCCACCGATACCGGCAGAATGCGTTGCATAGACGTACTCCTCCATCCTTCAGAACGTCGCGCTCTACGCACGGGGGGTAGCAGGAAGATAGCGGCAGCCTCAGCGTCGTGCTATCAAAAAATTGCTTTGTTTTTGTCCTCTCCGCGAAGTGCGGACGGAGTGATGCCGAATTCTCTTCGGAAAGCCCAGGTGAAGTGGCTGTGGCTGCTATAGCCAAGATCGAAGGCGAGCTCGCTCAGGTCCACTTGAGTATCCAACACGTATGCCAGCGCTGTTCGGAGACGAACTCGATTGCAGCGAGCATGCAGCGTCGTTTTCCTGTGCTGTCGAAAGAGGCGGCAGAGATGAAATGCGGAAGCTCCGGCTTGCCGGGCAATGTCGGAAACCGACAGGGGCTCCCGAAACCGTGCTGCAATGACTGCCTCCGCGCGCTCCACGATCTCTTCTTGTAGAGAGCCACGCATGCTTTCGTAAGAGATTGTCTTGCGGCCCCAGTGGCGATAGGCCCCCTCCATCAAACGCCGCAGCATTTGCAGAGTGGCTTCTTCGATCTCAAGCGGCTGGCGGACTCCGCCTTCCAACACAAGACGCATCATGCGTGGCCTCCACTGCAGGATCCACGGAACGCGCCGCATCCAGAACGACGCCATGATCGATGGCATACCAGTCGGACTGCGCGCCTTCCGGGCTCAGCGGGTCACGGAAATAGTCCAGGTTCCGGTTCCAGAACGCCACGATGCTAGGATCCGACACAAATTTGGCGCCGTCTGCACGCCGAACGTAAACGCAGCTTCTTGCAAAGACCAGGACATAGTTCTCAGTCGGGCCGGGGTGTCGAAAGCTGGCATGATCGACCGCACATCGAAGTGTTCCAATCTTGATGAGCGGCGTCTGCAATATGATCCGCTCGATGGGCGCGGTGCTGGGATCTGGCAGTGACATAGGGATTGTCGGCGCTCGTCAATCTACGCCAGTGCTCCGCGCAGGTCAAGCCGGTGGTAATTCCTGGAAATCCATCCGCGTCAAGTCCCGGATTTTCATTGAATCTTCAGGTTCGGAATATAGGATTGCGTGCAGATAAGGGAAGGTCGGTGGTTTCAGATGCGAATTTTTCTCTTAACGGTTTTTCAGTCAGCCCACATTTCAAGACAGGCCCTGGCACAGGGCCAAAATGGCTTAACCATTTCTGGAATCGTACAAGACCAAACCAAAGCGGTACTGCCCGGAGCTCAGGTTGAGCTGCTGAAGAACGGAACTTTGGAGCGGACAACGATAACCGACACGTCCGGCGCCTTCCGCTTTGACAGGATCCAACCGGGAAATTATGAAGTCCGTGCGCAACGAGAAGGTTTTAAGACTGGGACCACGAAAATTACGGCTGGAACGCGCTCGCCGGCTCCAGTCCGGATTGTTCTTTCGATCCAGAATCTCAATCAAGAAATCACAGTCAACGAGGACAGTGGCGTCAGTACGGACGCGAGTGAGAATCGCGACGTCGTCGCGATCGATAAGCAGGCGCTCGATGACCTGCCGATATTCGATCAGAATTACGTTGCTACAATGTCGCGGTTCTTGGACAGCGGCGCGCTGGGGACCAGCGGTGTGACCCTGATTGTGGATGGAATCCAGATGAACAGTACACTCTCGGCATCGGCAATTCAGCAGGTCAAGATCAACCAGAATCCCTACTCTGCCGAATTCAATCGTCCCGGCCGCGGCCGAATCGAGGTGATCACCAGGCCAGCTTCTCCTGAATATCACGGAACGCTGAACCTCTTTTTCCGCGATGCGCGGCTCAACGCTCGCGATCCGTTCGCGCTCACGAGACCCTCCGAACAGCGCCGCATTTTTGAAGGCAGCCTGCTGGGGCCATTGGGCGATGGAAAGACGACTTCGTTCATGATTACCGGCAACCGGCAGGAACAAGACAATCAGTCGATCGTTTTTGCCAACGGACCGGCCGGCTTAGTGCAGCAGAATGTTCCCAATCCGCAGCGCAACACCGAGTTCTCGATCGGGATGAATCGCCTGCACAGCAAACGCACGATGTACTCCCTGCGGTACCAATATCGCAACCGCAATATCCGGAACCAGGGTGTCGGCCGTGACAACTTACCCGAGGTAGCGACGAACT
>QHXC01000019.1:0-11431 GCA_003222815.1 Acidobacteriota bacterium
TCGCCGCTGCCGTTTCATCGCAGGATGTTTCGATGCCAAGGACCAACACTACGAATCCTTTTCAGCGTCGGGCCTACCGGCCGGTCCGCCCACGCTCAATTTTCTCAAACTCTCTTCGTATGGGGGCAAGGCAACCCCACGCTCAGTGATAATGGCCGTCACAAACTTGTTCGGAGTGACATCGAAAGCAGGGTTGAATACCGATACACCGTCGGGAACGATCCGCACGCCACCGATGTGCGTTACCTCGGTTGCATCTCGCTGCTCGATTGGGATATGAGAGCCGTCAGGAATCTTTAGATCCAGGGTTGAGATTGGAGCGGCGACATAGAACGGAATCTCGTGTTGCTTTGCCAGTACCGACAGCGGATATGTGCCAATCTTGTTCGCCACGTCGCCATTGGCTGCAATCCGATCTGCACCGACAATCACTGCGTCGATCAGTCCCTGATGCATGAATGTGCCAGCCATATTGTCGGAAATCACCCGCACATCAATGTCATCCTTCCACAATTCCCACGCGGTCAGCCGCGCCCCCTGCAGGAAAGGTCTGGTCTCACCAGCGACGACGCGGAGGCGTTTTCCATTTTCAACGGCAGCACGAATCACACCGAGCGCCGTTCCGTAACCGGCGGTTGCAAGAGCACCCGCGTTGCAGTGCGTCAGGATCGTTCCCGAATCGGGCAGCAAGTCTTGGCCAAAGCGGCCCATCCGCTTGTTGTTTTCGATGTCCTCGGCCTGAATCGTGAGTGCCTCCTCGATCAGATGCCCGGCAATACTTCGACGATCCGCACCATCACGGACAAGCTCATCGAACAACCGTTTCATTCGCTCGATCGCCCAAAACAGATTGATGGCGGTCGGCCGAGTCGATGCGAGAGTACTCGTGATCTGTTCGAAGTCCTTTCGAAGTTCTTCAACGTGTTTCGCCTTGGAATCGCGGAGGCCAAGAGCCACACCCATAGCCGCAGCCACACCGATTGCGGGTGCGCCTCGGATCACCATTGAGCGAATCGCTTCGGCAACTTCGGCGTATGTTCTGAAGACCGGATACTCTTCGACTGCCGGCAGCTTGCGCTGGTCAATCATGCGTACGCCTTGGTCGGTCCACTCGATGGTTTTGATCATGCGACCCTCAAAAAGGCTATTCTAGCATCATGAAGGGATGCGTCATTTCAGCGCCAATGACGGGTTCGGGCAAAACGACGGTCACGCTGGGACTTCTCGCGGCGCTGCGAACGCGCGGGATTTCAGTGCAGCCTTTCAAGGTTGGGCCGGACTTCATCGATCCCGGCCTCCATGAAATCGCTGCCGGCGTTGGCTCCCACAATCTCGATGGATGGATGCTGTCTCGCGAGGCCAATGAGCAACTGTTTGTCAGTGCTATGTGTGAAAAGGATGTGGCGATCGTCGAAGGCGTCATGGGCTTGTACGATGGCTTCGACGGAAAATCCGATAAAGGTAGCACTGCCGAAATGGCGAAATGGCTCGATCTGCCGCTGATCCTCGTAATCGATACGCACGCTGTGGCGCGAAGCGCCGCCGCCATTGTTCACGGCCTTCGGTCATTTGATTCTCAAGTCAAGATTGCCGGAATCATCTTGAACCGTGTGGCCGGTGAAGGCCACTACCGCATCCTGTCGGACGCTATCATCGACACACCAATTCTGGGCTCGTTGCCGGCCGATCCTTCAATCGAAATCCCCGAGCGCCATCTAGGGTTGCTCACCGCGAAGGAAGAACGGACTGTCGCCCGCATTCAAGCGATTGGGGAGTTTTTCCAAAAACACATCCGCATCGAAGGAATCCTTAACGCGATGCCGTCGCAGAATCGGGCCATTCCCGCTCCCGGTCCTGCTTCGACTCGTCACACACGTGTGGCACTCGCCCACGACAAAGCCTTCTCGTTTTACTACCATGCGAACCGATTGGAATTGGAACGGGCCGGGGCACAGATTACCGAGTTCTCCTGCGGGCGTCGGTTCGGAGATTCGTAGAGTCCGGCAAGAAGTTCTATGCCGAATGCGGAGGCCTGATGTATCTCGCGCGGTCCATCAATGGCGCACAAATGGCCGGAGTGCTGCCCGTGGATGTTCAAATGACAGACCGGCTCGTGGATTTCGGATACTGCGAGGTCACCACGCGCCAGGATTCCATTTTAGGACCCGCCGGAACTACCGCGCGCGGACACCAGTTCCACTATTCAAGGTGCGTTGGGGTTTCAGGCAGCGCGTACAGTGTACGCCAGGGCACTCGGGAGTATTCGGAGGGTTTTGTGTTCCCAAACGGCATAGCCTCGTACGTCCACCTGCACTTTCTGTCCAATCCGGCGCTCGCGCGAAATATGCTACATTCTTAGATCGTGTCGGGAAAATGGGCGCGGGCTTTAGCGCGCGAATGGCAATTGATGTATGGTCCACAGCTACGAAGCCGTTATTGGGTTGGAATGTCACGCTCAGCTCCTTACGAACTCGAAACTTTTCTGCTCCTGCTCGACCAAGTTCGGCGAGGCGCCCAATATCAACACGTGTCCGGTTTGCCTCGGTTTGCCCGGAGCGTTGCCGGTTCTGAACCGCATCGCTGTTGGGATGGCCGTCAAGGCGGCTCTGGGCTTGAATTGCAGGCTTAATGTGGAGTCGCAGTGGGCGCGAAAGAATTACTTCTATCCCGACCTCCCGAAGGGATACCAGATTTCGCAATACGACCGTCCGCTCGCACAGCATGGTTTCATCGAAATCTTCGTCAATGGAACTCCGAAGAGAATCGGCGTGCAGCGCATCCATATGGAAGAGGACGCAGGCAAATCGTTACACGAGGGTTTCCAGGACTCCGGGCGAAACACGTATCTGGATTTCAATCGCAGTGGAGTGCCGCTGATCGAAATTGTAAGCGAGCCGGACATTCGCTCTTCCGCAGAGGCCTACGACTATCTGGCGCGGTTGAAACAAATTCTCGAATTCCTCGAAGTCTGCGACGGAAATATGGAAGAAGGAAGTCTCCGTTGCGATGCCAACGCTTCGGTTCGACGAGTCGGCGAACAGAAGCTCGGCACGCGCACCGAGCTCAAAAACATCAACTCATTTCGATTCGTCCAGAAGGCCATCGACTATGAAATCAGCCGCCAGATCGAGGTGCTCGAGGGCGGAGGACGCGTCACCCAGGAGACACGGCTTTGGAACAGCAGCGAGGAGCGGACGGTATCGATGCGCAGCAAGGAGGAAGCGCACGACTATCGGTATTTTCCCGATCCTGACCTGCCACTGCTCACCGTCGACGCCGAGTGGATTCAGACTACGAGACGCTCGATGCCGGAATTGCCTGAGGCCCGCCGGCATCGATTCATCAAAGAATACGCTCTCTCCGAGTACGATGCAGGCGTTCTGACGTCAACTCGATCATTAGCCGATTTCTTCGAGCAGACGGCGCAGTTGAGCGGCCAGGCAAAGATAGGCGCCAATTGGATAATGGGCGATCTTCTACGCTTCTATAAAGACAGCAATACAGACCTGAAAGATCTTTCGAAATCGCCCGTCAGTCCAAAGATGCTGGCGGAAATGATCGCACTGGTCGAAAAGGGAACGATTTCGGGTAAAATCGCCAAGACCGTAATGGAGGAGATGTACAAAACCGGGAAGGAGCCGCAGAAAATCATCGAAGAACAGGGCCTGGTTCAGATCTCGGACACAGGCGAAATTGAGAAAATCGTCGACAAAGTGATCGAAGATCATCCGAAATCGGTCGAGCAGTACCGCGCAGGAAAAACCGGAACGCTGGGATTCTTTGTCGGTCAGGTGATGAAATCAACCGGAGGGCGGGCCAATCCTCAAACGGTAAATGACCTCCTTCGAAAGAAGCTTGCAGGTTAATGGAATTTGGAGTTATATTGCCCCACTTCATGAGAGTCGAAGAACGAAAAAGAAAGCGAATTGCGGATTTTTATAAGGAAGAATTCCTACGCCATAAGTGCCGCCTAGAGTGCCAACGGCCGTTCTTTCAAGAAAAGACGTACGAGGAAATCGAGTCGGTCCTCAACAAAATCATCGATGAAATGGAACGGATCTGCGAGGTTGAAAACTTCGAAGAACTAGCTAGCCATCTGCTTCACCGGATTGACGTCGTCACCAATCTTTCGTCGTCGAAGGTCCATCCGACTTACCGCATTCATTAATCACATCTCGCTGCGGGCCGCCCAGAGTACTGGAAAGAATTTTTTGGCAACTGTTTCAGACAGATACTCGACGCCATGCGTACCCATTGGGCCTGTTTTCCCGTACATGGATTCGACGAGCTGCTGGCCGGTGCCCGGTTTCGATCCAATCATTCGCTGAGCCATGCGGACGTGATGTTCGCGCCACAGGGAAAACATCTCGTCATATTCGATCATTGCTTCACAGAGCATGCGAAGACTGTGCTCGCCGCTCTTGCGGTAAATCTCGACGATCGCTCGCTGCTGAGCGGATTCATTGTCGACGTTGAACTCACGCCGCTTCAGCAATCCGACGAACTGATCCCACATGGAAGGTTGGGCGAACCGTCTCTCCAACCGAGCAGTCGCTTCGGGATCGCCTCGGAATATGGCGATATACTTCCGGTCCTTCAGACCGCATGCGAATTCGAGTTGGCGAAATTGAACGGACTGGAATCCGCTGGCCGGCTTCAACAGGTCTCGAAACTGGATGAAGTCAGAAGGAATCATTGTCTCCAGGACGCTCAGCTTGGGAATGAAGAGCCGGACAATGGCGGTAAGACGACGGATTAGACGGGCACTTTCGAACACGTCGTCGCGCTCCAACAATTCGAGGACCTCATCGATTTCGTGGAGGGCCAATCGAAACCACAACTCGAAAACCTGATGGACGATAATGAACAGCGTCTCATCGTGGCACTCCGGTATCGCGAGTGGCTGCTGCAGTTTCAGCAATTCGTCAAGTTTGAGATACCCCTTGTAGGTCAGATCCCCGGAAGATGTAGACTCCATTGCCATCAAGTCCAGTATATCGCGCCGGACCGCGGATCACTTCCCCCTTGGCGGCAGCTTCGCAATTTCAGCGTCGATTCGGCGGATCAGCTCAGTTGTGATATCTCCTGCAGGATTCGCCCAAATAACATTGTTCCCTGGATTCGAAACGTCGATGATAATCGTGTAACCCTGATCGGACGCGTAAGCTTTCAAGATCCTGCTGGCAAGGTCCGTAACCGGCCGAAGCAGTTCGTCGCGTAAGGCGCCCAGCTCTTTCTGCGCATCCTCGTTTACGCGGGTCAACTCCGTCTGTCGCCTGTCGATATCTCGTTGGAGGTCCGCCTTCGCGGCATCGCTGAGGACGCGTTCCTGCGTACGAAGCTTGTTCTGGGCCTCTTCGAGTTCCTTTTGGCGCTTCTCGACTTCCTTTTGCCTTTCTTCCAATTTCGCGTTGAATTTTACCGAGGACTTCTTGCCCTCCGTAGACTCCACAACCGCCCGCTCAAAATCGACAACCCCGACCTTCGAGAACACTTGGCCAAGGAGGGAGCTTGGAATCAGCAGGAGGACTATCAGCAGGACCGGCAGTTTTGGATGGGTCATAGCATCTCCGAAGCTAATTTCAAAGAATTCTGCACATATTGTAAATTAACCGTTTGCTATACCCAATGACCGCTCCGGTTAGGCGCGGCCATCGGTTTCTTCGCAACCATATGGGTTGCTTTCGGAGCACGCGCCTTGTCAGGTTGGTGGACGTTGTTGCCGTTAGCCGCGTTCGTGGCGCTGGTTGTCTATCACGACCGTGTATACCGGATGGGACGCCGCGCAAACAGGGCGGTCGCTTTTTATGAAAGAGGCCTGGCGCGAGTTGAGGATCGATGGACCGGGACCGGAGACACTCGCACTTTCATCTCCGATGAAACTCACCTCTATGCAACTGATCTCGACATTTTCGGCAAAGGTTCCCTGTTTGAACTGCTGTCTACTGCGCGAACTCGATCGGGCGAGGGGAAACTGGCCTATTGGCTCTGCATGCCGGCCTCTCGCGCGGAAATCTTAAGACGGCAACAAGCGGTGGAGGAGCTTCGGAACAATATCAACCTCCGCGAGGATCTGGCAGTGCTCGGAGAGGAAGTCGAGCCGACAATTCATCCTGAGCTGATGAAGCAGTGGGGTATGGCCCCTTCCCGGCTCGAGTCGCGTCGTACTCGCGTCATCGCTCCCATCCTTGCCGCCGTTGCGGTGGTCAGTCTAATTGATTTTTGGTTCTTCGATGGCAGTGGATGGATCGCCATTCTAGCGCTGCTTGCCGAAGCCGGATTGGGTCTCTATTACCGAAAGCCCGTCGGGGACGTAGCCGGGTCGGTGGACCAGCCGGAGAAAGACCTCGAGATACTTTCGCTCGTTCTTGCACGGCTTGAACGGGAACAGTTCCGTTCGGAAAAGCTTCGGGAATTACGCGCAGCCCTAGATACAGACGGAAAACCGCCTTCCAAACAGATCGCACGGCTTGCCCGGCTGATCGAGCTGTTGGATTCCCGGCTCAACATGGTATTCGTGCTGATCGGCCCGCTGCTTCTATGGACGACTCAAATGGCGTTCGCAATTGAGGCGTGGCGCCGCCGATGTGGACCGGCGGTCGGGCGCTGGCTGTATGCGGTTGGAGAATTAGAAGCTCTCTGCGCTCTTGCAGGCTATGCCTACGAACATCCCGCAGATCCGTTTCCCGAAATCATGGAAAACGGAACAGGTTTCGACGGCGACGACATGCGTCATCCGCTTTTGCCGGTCTCCCGCTCGGTTCCAAACAGCGTTCGTCTGGATGGCGACCTCCAGCTTCTCATCGTAAGCGGCTCAAACATGTCCGGGAAAAGCACGCTGTTGAGAACTGTCGGCATCAATGTGGTCCTCGGCCTTGCCGGAGCGCCGGTGCGCGCAAAACGCCTACGGCTGTCGGTTCTTCGCATCGGCGCCACAATACGAGTTTTGGATTCGCTGCAGGCCGGCACTTCGCGATTTTATGCGGAAATTCAGCGACTGCGAGACATCATGGAGCTGACCAAAGATCCCATACCCGTGATCTTCCTCCTGGACGAAATCTTACATGGCACGAATTCCCACGACCGGGCAGTGGGCGCTGAAGCCGTTGTCCGCGGATTGGTCCAGCGTGGCGCCATTGGCCTGGTGACCACGCACGATCTGGCCCTGTCTCAAGTGGCGAATGCCCTTGCGCCCAAAGCCGCAAATGTCCACTTCCAGGATCACCTCGAAAACGGGCAAATGGTCTTCGATTACCGGCTCAGGCCCGGTGTCGTTCAGAAAAGCAATGCGCTGGAGCTTATGAGGGCCGTTGGATTGGAGGTCTGAGGAGATTTTGGATATCGTCCGCAGAGAGAACGCGGGCTAAAGCCCGCGACTACATAAGGACCAACCGTGCGTGCCAAATGTAGTCGCGGGCTTTTAGCCCGCGTTTGTACGAGCTTCAGTTGATGTTACACCCACCGGCCTTCTCAAACTGATGCGCCACTCTTAGCATCAGCGACTCCTGAAAGTGGTTGGCCATGAGCTGAAGTCCTATTGGCAAGCCTTCAGAATTCTTTCCGCAGGGAATGGAGATTCCTGGCAGCCCAGCCAGATTGCACGTGATCGTGAAGATGTCGGACAGGTACATGGATAACGGATCGGCGGTCTTCTCTGCAATCTTGAAGGCCACTGTCGGCAACGTCGGCGTGAGGATCACATCGACGCGCTCGAAGGCTTGCTGAAAATCTCTGAGTATGAGCGTGCGCACCTTCAGCGCTTTGACATAATACGCGTCGTAATAGCCAGCGCTTAGAGCGTAGGTACCAAGCAGAATCCGCCGCTTGACCTCTTTTCCGAAGCCACTGTGGCGCGTTTCACGGTACATCTCCTGGAGAGCTGCATTGCCCGCCTTTCGGAGACCGTAGCGGACACCATCATAGCGCGCGAGATTCGAGCTAGCCTCTGCGGTCGCGATCAAGTAATACGCCGCAATGGCGTATTCGGTGTGAGGGAGGCTGATCTCCTGAATGTGGCAGCCGAGACTTTCGTACACTCGAATACCGGCTTCGATCTTGCTTTTCACCTCGGGGTCGAGGCCGCCGATAAAGTATTCCTTTGGGACACCGATTCGAACGTCCCTGATCGGCTGGTCGAGATTTTTCACAAACTCATCCACGGCCTGGTCCGCCGAGGTCGAGTCGAAATGATCGAATCCGCAGATCACCTCCAGCATCTGCGCGGATTCGCGCACAGATTTCGATAGCGTGCCGATCTGGTCGAGCGACGATGCAAAAGCCACCAACCCGTATCGCGAAACCCGGCCATAGCTCGGCTTCACGCCGACAACGCCGCAAAACGAAGCCGGCGTTCGCACCGATCCGCCGGTGTCGGATCCCAGCGCCAGGATCGAAGTACCGGAAGCGACACTGGCGGCAGATCCTCCACTGGAGCCGCCGGGCACCCGATTGAGATCGTGCGGATTCCGCGTAACAAAGAAGGCGGAATTCTCCGTCGAGGAACCCATCGCAAATTCATCCAGATTTGTCTTGCCGATGACGATCGCACCGGCGCGGTGCAGCCGTTCGACGGCTGTTGCCGTGTATGGAGAGACATAACCTTCCAGAATCCGTGAGCCGCAGGTCGTCTGGACATCACGAATCGCAATGTTGTCCTTAATCGCCACAGGTACGCCCGCCAGCGGCCCTACAGTCTCACCCGACGCGATCCGCTCATCCATCCGCCGGGCCTCTTCGAATGCGCGCAGGGGGCAGAGCGTGATGAATGCCCGGACATCCTTGTCGATACGTTCTATCTCTCCATATGTGCTCGTGATCACTTCCGTAACAGTGAGATCTCGATTCCGATACAGCCCCACGAGCTTTTCGGCCGTGATGTCCTTGAGATTCATCGTTCGGTTATCACTTTCGGCACTTTGAAGAGCTTCACGGTTCGGCCTGCGTCGGAGCTGCCGGTCCTGGCGGCAACGCGGTCGTCACGAATGGCGTGTTTAACGCTGGTCACAACCTGAGGGGTCGGCTCGATTCCGCTCACGTCCAGCTTATTGAGCTGCTCCACGTACTCGACGATTCGGCTGAGCTGTTCCGCAAGCTCCTTCTTCTCATCATCGGCGACTTGGAGCATGGCGAGCTTTGCGACATACTCCACATCCCCTTCGCTAATTTTCATAAGTAAATGCGATCTCCGTGATCCAAGGTGTGGCCCATGGCTCATTCATCCTGGCCAGAAGCTGAGGTCTGATCCTGATGAGCTGTTTGCGCCAGATCTGATCCGGCACGTTCACAACGACGCGCGAGCCATGAACCGCGACGACGGAAGTTGCGCCGGCCAGTTCTGGCCCAACCAGCACCGGCCAAAGCCGTTGCAGAAGCTGAAGGTCCAGTTCCCCGTCCCACCTGGGAGACTTCCTGAAGGCAGCGATCAGCGAACGCACAGCCGGATCGATGGGCATCATTCTTTTTTAACACAAAAATTAATAACTGTATCTCACCACGAGCAGCGCGTGGGAGTTTCGCCGGTACTGCCCCAGAAAATCATCGACCTCACCGCGAATGAGTGTCAGATTCAGGGTCGTGCGCCAGTGTTGGCCCATGGCTTGCGAGTATTCGAATTTCGTCCATGTACCCTTACCATTCTGGCGTGCCGCCGCTTCGATCGCGATGCTTCGATTCGCATCGATCGTATAACCCGCGCGTCCCAAAAATGCCTGGGATAAACCCCGATCCGGCACGAAGTCGCCCGCCTGCGTGCCTTTTCTCGTGATAATTTCAGCGGCATAACCACCGAGAAAGAACCATTCGCCCAATTGACGCTCCAGTTGGAGAACGTACAGCCCCAACTCATCAGCCCGATGGTCGCTCGAGGTGAAGCGCGCGGCCTCGCCCTTCACTGTGAGCCACGGCAATGGAAACGCAACGTCGCCTCCAACCATGAACATCCTGGGATAAAAGCGCTGCACGTCAACTTGAATATCGGGGACCGTGGGGGGACCAGCCGAACGCCCTGTCAAGAAGGCCGGCGTTGGGAGCGGGGAGCGCGACGAATTAAAGGCAGGTGTACCTCCAGTAGGCGGGCCGGCGGGCCCGACAGTAAGGAACGGGACGATGAAACGGGGCGATATCTCGAACGACGGCATGTGATTGAAACCTTGATAGAGCGCAACACCATATTCGATCGTTCCGGCGTGATTCCACCGCGCACCGCTCTGCGGGCCTCCGGGAAACTTCGCTCCGGCATCATTGAGACGCACTCCTGCGGGCAGATCGGGTAGCACCACCCATCGCTGATCTGGCAGCGGGATCCGACTCGGAGTCAGCCTCGGAGACCAAACGGCATCCACGGTGTTCGAACCCTTTTCAAACGTCAGCCGGGCGGCCGTGATCGGGAGGAAATCGTTGTCGACTACCGTTAGAAAATCTCGAGGAGCGAATCGGTCGGTAGGCGTAACAATATCGGTCTTCCCCCACCGCACGAACTGCTTACCTGCTTCGAATGTCATCGGTCCTTTGTGGTACATGCCGCTCAACCGCCGAACCTCCACCGTGGGTCTTCGAGTCTCGCGATCTTGCCACGACAGTCTCAAATCCCGTTCCACTTGATGATGCGTATCCAGGCGGAGATCGACGGAGCCGGCAAGTTGGAACGCGCTCGAAGGCCGGAGGAAACCCTCGTAGCGGAAGAGTGATTCGCCGATCATGCGGGCGCGATCGTTCGCAGCGGTCTGCGGGTAAAACGTCGCGCGGCTTTCCAGGAATCCACGCTGGGTGTAACTCTGTGCGGCACACACCGCAGCCGTGAAAATCACGGCCAACAGAACTCGCATCAAGACTCTCGGCTGAGCGCCTGCAGCGTGAATGCGTCGTCTTTCATCGGCAGGTTGTACTGGAGCTTCTCAATTTTTAGAATGGTGCGGCTGTTTCGCTTCATGTCCTGCATTTCGATGCTGTGCGCCGTCCAGATGCCCTGCACGTTGCGGATATCGGAGTATCTCGCGCGCCGCACAAGCTGGTCCTTGTTGTAATTTTCGATTTGCGCAAATGCGTAGTTATCCTTGCGCACCCAGACGAGCGAATGCGTGTACTGCGATATTTTTGTCTGTTTTGGTTTCGATTCAACCTTCCAGCAAAGAGCGCCATCTATGGTTTCGTCGCCGAGCAGTCTGTAATCGAACTGGTTCGTGTCTGGTTCTTCCAGGTCTTCGAAGCTAAAATCCGTTCCGAAAAATCGGGTGGAACGGTCTTGCAATGCAATCCGCCGCTCCCGGTTGATCGCGGGTGTCCACATCCACTGATCGGATGATCGATCCGGATGATTGATCACCAACAGCGCCACGCCCTTGACCTCCGCCGGCGCAGTAAATCTCAGGACGGATTTGCTCGAACCGTGTGAGCCGATCCGGTCGTATTGCCAGCGTTTTTCAGTGATCTTGCT
>QHXC01000019.1:11440-19448 GCA_003222815.1 Acidobacteriota bacterium
TTAAAAAAAGAATAAGCCGCGGATTTCGCAGATGACGCAGATTAACATTTCTATTCATATTCCAACGCTTCTACAAGGCTGCCACGGACGGCGGATTCGGCGGGACCGATGGCGGCAATCAAAGCGGCGGCGAGAATTGTTGGAATCATGAAAAGCACAAATGACGTAGGGAAGAGGTAGTCGAGGTCGAGCCCGCCCAGGTCACGTTTCACCATTCCCAGGCTGTAATACAGATTGATTGCACCCAAGCCAATACCCAATACCAGCCCGATCATGCCGATGCCCAAAGCCTCGATCCATACCGTTCTCCGGATCTGGTTCCGAAACCCTCCAACGGCCTGCATTACGCCCAATTCCCGCCTTCGGTCTGTAATCGACACTGTAAGCGTGTTCACGATTCCCAGGACAGCTACTAGAACGGCCACAACGATTTGGTTGTACGTCATGGCGAACCACTGGTCGAGGAGCTTCATAATCCATTCCCGCACCTCGCGATTCGTCAAGACAATCAAGCGGCGGTGGCCGGCGAGCGCATTGATGACGCGCTGGCGGACGACCGCGGGATTCTGGCCCTTCCTGACGTAAACGCGCGCGATATTTGCAGTCTCGTCGTTCCACCATTTTCGATAAACCGCTCGATCAATGAAGACGGAACCTTGCATGTCCGAATAATCCCGGATGATGCCGACTATAGGAAGGCTCAGCAATCCGGATGGAGCCGGCAATTGGACGACATCGCCCAGGCTGAGGTTATGAATCGACGTAAACGAACCGGACACAATCATGCCCTTGCCCTCGGCCGTAAGACGGTTCATTTCATCCGCCGCGCCAGCGATGGGAACTCGGTGTACGGTCTTGCCAACTTTCTCGGCTTCAATCGAGATCACCATGACCGGTATCCGCCGGTAAGTCACTCGCGCGTTCCGGACCACCTGCACCTGATCTACGCCTTCAATATTTTCGATAACGGAGCCCAGGTCACCCGGAAAAGTAAGGCTTCGCGCAGTCAGGTTTGCACTCGGGGCGACGAAGAAATCAGGGTTGAGCACGTTATCCATCCACTCTCCGACAGAACTGTAAAAGGAATACGCGACGCCGCCATAACCTACGACCATTGCCAGCGACAGCATCAAGGCTGAAACGGTAGCCGACGTCCGGCGCGGAGCTTGAACCAGGCTATCGGCAGCAAGTGTCCCTTCAGCCGGAAGAACCTTTTTCAGGACAGGCCGCAGCGCTTTCGAGAGCAAGAGCGTCAGCGTCGGCGCGAGCAGCAGGCCTGCCAGGATCATCAGAATGTAGCCGCTGTAGAAGAAAGTCTTCGAATAAGAAAAGAACAGGCAAGTGATAGAAACGATACAGAGCACAGGAGCCGTCCGCTGGCGCCTTCTGTTTTCTCCTACCGACAGAACCTGATATTTGCCTTTCTGCAGGGCCTGTACCGGATCTACGCGCGCGGCGCTCCGGGCTGGGATCCATGCGGCAACAATGCTTGTACCGAGTCCAATGACGACTCCAGTGACGATGAGTGCTGGGTCCAGTTTCAATTCCGTGACGCGTTGAGCCACGCCGCCTGCCTGTTCCATCAGGTAACTCATGTATTGAGAAACGGCCAGTGCTCCGATAATCCCCAGCACCGCGCCAAGCGCCGAGCCGAGGAGTCCGGCAATGACGCTTTCCAGAAGGAATAGCCGTTGAACTTGAGTGCGGGTTGCACCAAGAGCGCGAAGGACTCCAATCTCGGCACGCCGATGTGTGACCGCAATCGAAAACGAGTTATAGATGATGAACATTCCGACCATGAGTGCGAACAAACTCGAAATGGTCATCGCCGTCGAGTAACTCTGCAACAATGCTTCGAAATGCCGCCCACGTGATGAAGGTGGCTCGATTTCCAGACCAGGTCCGAGAGCGTTACGCAACGCCGCCTGGCACTGGTCGATTGACACCCCTCCTCGGGCGCGCAAATCAATGCGGTCAAAGCGGCGCCCGCGTCCGAGGACTTGCTGAGCGGCGTAGATATCCATCACGGCGAGGTTGCCGCCAAATGCCTGCGTCATTCCGCCAGAACTCATGATGCCGCGTATAGTGAAGGGCCTTTCACCTTCGATCGTCAACAGAGGAATCTTGCTGTTCACCCGGAAGCCGTTCCGTTCGGCGAATTCTTTCGTGACCATCAGCGAATCCGGCTGGGCCAGGAAAACAAGTGGATCGTCGATGAGGGCTTCGGCGGCGTCTTTCAAGTCGTAATCGCGGAGGCTCCGATCGCCTGTCATATCGATTCCGAGAATCAGCACGCTGCCCTGGCCCGGAATGTTCGTTTCGACTGTAGCTTCGATGACCGGGACGGCGACGCCGACCTCAGGTACCGACTGCACACGTTCCAAAACGGATTCGTCAAAACCAAACTCTCCAGCGGACACCTGTAACTGGGTGGCCCCGGCAATTTGATCCACCGTTTTATCGAAGGCGCTGAAGATCGATCGGTTCGCCGTGTGCATGGCTACAAATACGGCAACACCCAGAACGATCCCGGCCAGCGTCAAAGCCCACCGCAGCAAATGCCTTCGCAGATACGGCCAGCTCAAGAGCCGAAAGAGCATCATGGTCTTCGATTCTCCACGATCTTTATCATGTACGATTTCTTGTTGTGCGTCACTCGCGAACGGCATTGCGGAGAAGGATGGCCTTCCGCCGCGCTCTGCCATGAATCACAACACTGCGCCGATGTCGTTTTAAGCGCCCCTGGAGAGATGGAACCACACATGTGGTCCATTTTTAGGGGGGACAGTCGCGCCACTCCTCCTCTGCGAGCTCTGTGAGGAGGTGAATAGTGTCCATTACATTGACACCATCCTAGACTCTTTGCTGTAATTGCTCTCACTATGAGAATCCGCAAATTCCTTGTCGTCTTATTGCTTCTTCTGTCCGGTCCAGCAGTTCTTCTTCTCTTCTCGCAATTGAGCGGCGACGTTTCACCGCTTCGTCAAGTGCGGGATCGTTTTCCCGTATTCGCGGACGTCGCCGTCGATCCGGAGTCGAACATCGTGGCGGTGACAGACGAGAATCTTTTTAGTCTGCGGACATACGACAGAGATCTCGTGAGCAATGATGTAGCCGACCCGCGAACCGTGATCACCGGCAACAGGACGAGAGTCGATTTCGTTTGCGGAGTCGCCCTCGACCCCGTCAACAAGGAGATTTACACCGTCAATAACGATACCGCTGCCGATATGCTCGTATTCAAGTACGACGCCAGTGGAAATGTGCCCGCCTCGCGAACTCTGAGACCCGCACCGGTCAGCACCTGGGGTGTGGCGCTGGACCTGAAAAACAACGAACTGGCGGTCACGATCGAGCAGATAAATAAGATATCGATCTATCGACGGCTGGCGGAAGGCGAAGAAAAACCGTTGCGTGTCATTCAGGGGCCAGACACTGGGCTCGCGGATCCTCATGGGATTTTCGTCGATGCCGAGAACAATGAAATCTTCGTTGCCAACCACGACTCTTACCACCAGGCTGAAGCGAGCCAGGACGAGTCTACCGACGTGCAAGGACAACTCGCGCGCGGCATCGCTACCTTATCCGTTCCCCAGAACCGGCTCCAGCCTCGCTCCTCCAGCGGAAAATTCGTAGAGCCGTCGATCACCGTTCATTCGCGAACCGCACAAAGCAACGCGTCTCCTGTACGGGTCATACACGGGCCGAAGACCGAGCTGAGCCTGCCCATGAAGGTCTTCGTCGATACCGCTCACAACGAGCTCTTTGTCGCAAACAGCGGCAACAATTCCATTTTGGTGTTCAGCAGGACGGCAACGAGCCCTGAGGAACACTCGGCGATGGTCTTCCGCCGAACGGCCCAAGGCAATGCCGCGCCTCTGCGCATTGTGCGTGGCGCACCGGATGGCACGCCCGCGCCGGGCATAGGCAATCCCGGCGGCATCGCCTACGATCCGATGCGCGAGCAGATTCTCGTGCCGAACTGAGTGGCCAATCCGCGAATCGCGATATTCGCCAGGCTGGCGAACGGAAATGTGGCACCAGCAAGAGTTATCGAGGGCCCGCACACTCGGCTTTCCAGGACATCACACGCGATCGCTTACGATGAGAAGAACGACGAGATTCTGATTCCAAATCCTTTGGCGGAAGCGATTCTTGTTTACCGTGGAAATGCGAGCGGTGACGCGGCACCCATCCGAACCATTCAGGGTCCTCGTACCCTTCTACAGGAAAATGACGAGCTGGCGCTGGACAACGTTCATGACGAAATAATCGTGCCGACACGCCAGGCGATCTTGGTTTTCTCCAGATCGGCTAACGGCAACCTGGCTCCGTTGAGAGTCATTGCCGGACCGAAGACTCAAATGTTTCGCGCGCGGGGAATTGCTGTCGACCCTGTCAACAACATCATCGCGGTCGGTAATGCCAACCCCCAAGGTATTCTCATCTTCAACCGCACGGACGAGGGCGATGTAGCGCCTCGCTCGATCATCACCGGCCCTCGAACCGGTATTTATGCGACGAAAGGCTTTGCGGTCTTACCCGAACGCAAAGAACTCATTGCCACCGTCGAAGCACGCGGCGTACAGGTTACTCGGAACCTTGGTGAATCATTTGTCGGAATTTGGAATAACACCGACAACGGCGATGTCCCGCCCAAAGCTACGATCAAGGGCAACACCACCATGCTCATCGCTCCCCGAGGCGCTGCGTTGGATTCGCAGCACCAGGAAATCTTTATCATCGACAAGGTCCAGAACGCCTTTTTCACCTATAGCTGGCAAAAGATCCTGCAAAACATGCAGCGCTGATTGCAACACCTGACATAGAGACAAGGTTCCCCTCAATTCGACCTAAGGAACCATCTCACAACAGCGTAGTGTGCCGCACTAATCCGATATTTCTGGAAGAACGCTCCGCCATTTTTCAATGACTTTTCGTTTTAATTCGGGTCCGGCCTCTGTGACTTTTGGAAACGTTTGGAGCCGTTCCCAGGGACGGCAGGCATCGATCACCATGCGGTTGTTGAAAACCGGTTTTTCCCGTGGATAGCTCATGGGATCGAGAGAAGTACTCCAGCAGCGCTTCACCACCTCGATATCGACAACGGGATCCATTCGGCTACACAATGCCCACCACACTTGCTGATCATTGGTCACGTCAATGTCAGCATCCACTACGATCGTGCCCCGGATTCGTGCGCCCAGACTGCTTTGATTCCTGGAATTCCCGATTGTTCCAGCTGCTCCCAGACCGCGGCGGAACGGAGAATACCGCGGTAGTAGGTGTCGTCATTCGGAGGAATCGCGGGAAGATTCCCCAGAATAATGGGGTCATTGCGGTAGCGAATCGCATCAATTTTAATGACCGGGGCTGGCCTACGACCGCTCGCGTAATATCCCAGCCATTCCCCAAAAGGACCCTCTTCCCGCGTTTCGTCTCTCGGGATTCTGCCTTCGATAACAATTTCAGCAGTGGCTGGAACAGGCAAGCCATTCCATTCACTCTCGATCACCTGGACTGCTTCGCCCCTCAGCCCTCCCGCGACCTCTAGCTCGCTTACGCCATAAGGGATTTCCAGGCCGGCTACAAAAAAAAGCGTTGGATCTTGTCCGACCGACACCACAATTGGGCAATCCAGACCGCGGGCCCAATACTTCTCCATGATGAGGCGCCCATGTTTCCCTGGAGAGATGTAGAGTCCAGCCGTCTTCTGGTCATGGACGGCTACGCGATAGACTCCCACGTTTACCCAATCGGTATCCAGATCTTTCTGGATGACGAGGCAGCCCGTGCCGATGTAACGGTTTCCATCATCTTCGTGCCACTTGGGAGCGGGAAACATGGTCAAATCCACGTCGTCCCCTTTTCGGATGTTTTCATTCACAGGGCCGTCAGATACCCAGCGTGGGGGAATTTTCGGATACTGTTTCGCGTACTGCCTCCAGGCTTGAACCAGTTCCATCTTGCTGGATTCGGCAGGCAGCCTCAGAGTTAAAGCGATACGGCGCGTCGATGTAAGAGTATTGGCCAAGACCCGAAATCCCTTTGGATAACCTTTTATTTCATCGAACAGGAGAGCCGGCAACTCCATTCGACGCTGATATTGGTCGACAATGACTCCCAGTTCGACATCACTGTCTGCTCCGAGAACCTTCCGCAGCTCTCCGGCAGATTCCATCAGGGCTATCCAGTCACGAAGGTCTTGAACAGGCATTTCACTTCCCTCCAATCTTGAGGCTTCGCGCTATCGGGCTCGCGCTTCGCGCCCTGGTTTTGAAAGACGACCACACCAGAGCTATCGCGGTGAGCAGAAGAATAGTCAGAGCAATGGGACGGATGAAAAAGATTGCATAGGAGCCCCTTCCAATGAGCAGCGAGCGGTGAAAATTCGCCTCCACCAAGTCTCCCAAAATCGGCCAACTCGCACGTTACGCCCAACTGAGATCGTGCTTCTTCAGAGGGAGCGAACGAACACGCTTGCCGGTGGCCGCGAAAATGGCGTTGCATAACGCTGGGGCTACCCACCCGAGCGCTTCCTCGCCAATTCCGGCGATCGGGTTGTCTGTCGCCCGGACAAAATGAACGGCGATTTCCGGCACTTCCACACGTGTCAACAATGGAAAATCATGAAAGTTGCTCTGGGTAACGCGCCCCTTCTCAATCGTTATTTCCTGTTTGAGTGCGGCCGCAAGTCCCATGACAACTTGCATCTCAATCTGCCGTTCCGCCGCCAGTGGGTTTACCAAAAAGGGCCCAGTGTCCATCGCCACATCGAATCGTTCCGCTCGGACTTTGCCCTGCTTGCTGACAGAAACGGTGGCGACCATAGCGCAGATTGTGATCTCGGGCCGGGTCAGTCTCCGGCTGTCGCCGATGGCTATTCCTCTCGCAGTTCCTGATGGCAGCTTTCCGCCCCATTTGGATTTCTCCGCGGCTGTACTCAGCACCTTAAGCCAGGCCTTCGCCTGCGGAAAATCCGGATTGGTCTCGAGTAAAACACGCCGGTACTCGTAGGGATCTTTTCCAGCCGCGTGGGCGAGTTCGTCTATGAAAGTCTCCAGAAAAAACTCATTTTGCGACCTTCCTACCGACGTCCATGGACCGTTGGGCACGTGTGTTTCCCGGGAATGATAATCGAAAAGCTCGTGTGTAACCCGGTAGGGAAGCTTATGCAAGCCTCGGATGGTCTGCTCATCACCTGGATAAGCCGATTCAATCCCAACAACGCGCGTGTGACAAGCGGCGGGCATCCCATCTTGTCCCAAGGCGGCTCGGAACCTGGATACCCGCATTGGGCGGTAGGCGCCGTGTTGCATCGTTTCCTCACGGCTCCAGATCACTTTCACGGGACGTCCCACCTGCTTCGCTATCGCGACCGCCTGCCGGACGTCGTCGTTGGCCCCACGGCGGCCGAACCCACTTCCCAGAAAGCAATTGTGGAGATAGACATTCTCTTCGGGAATGCCCGTCAACCTGGATATTTGCGACACGGCTTCTTCCGGGTTCTGGGTTCCCACCCACACTTCGGCACGGTTAGACGTGACGTGAGCGGTACAGTTCATCGGCTCCATGATGGCATGATCCAGATAGGGCAATTCGTACACTGCCTCCACGACCTTGGTGGAGCTCTTAATGACGGCCTCAGCATCCCCCTTCTTGGTAACGACCCGGGCGCCTGGTTCATCCAGCGCTTTTCGCGCCATCTCAAAAAAACCGTTGGAGCTGTCGTTGGCGTGCGCGCCCGCATCCCACTCGACGGAAAGCAAGTCCAGTGCGGACTTGGCGTGCCAGTAACTGTCTGCAATGACTGCCACTCCCTCTTCGATTCGTGGGCCGCCAAACTGAACCACGGAATGCACACCGGGCCGGCCTTTGACGGCATCCGCGTCAAACTTCTTCACCTTTCCGAGAAAGACGGGTGATTGTTTGACCGCGGCATAAAGCATGCCGGGAAGGCGCACATCAATCCCATAAGTAGCGCTTCCATCCACCCGCAGCGGTGTCT
>QHXC01000020.1 GCA_003222815.1 Acidobacteriota bacterium
GGGTCATATTGGTTCTTCGGCCTTGATCAGGGATGCATCCAGTGCTTCTCCGGTGTGCTCCTGATAAGCCTGAGCACACCTGTGGATGATCGTCAACAGAGTATCCGCCACGGTTACATCCTGTTGAATCTTTCCACTCGCCTGGCTCCTACCAAGAGACAGCGCGAGCTCTACAATTTCGAAAGCGAGATCGGGATTCATTTGGCCTCCTCGAATGCCCGGATCGCGTTCGTGAGATCCGAAAGATTCTTCGCGAGCCGATCGAAGTAGGTCTCGGCCGGCGCGTTGCTTGCGATGGCGGCGCGGTATGTCAGCCAGGACTCGCGCGCAACGTTGTAAGACGTGATCAGCGCGTTGACCGCTTCTTTCGCCTCGCCGGGAAGCCGCCCGGCTTCGTATTTCATCCGGGCTTGATCGATCGCCGCTTCGGCGATCCGCAATGCGTCGTAAGCGGCGGAATCGGTCTTGTTGAGAGAGCCGGGATGGATCGTATAGTGCGCTGCACACGCGGAGGCCGACAGCAAAAGCGGAATTGTCAATAGGAGGACGAGCGCCTTCAGTCCAGGGATCTTGCTGCCGGGCGAAGCGCCAGCGCGATAGCGCGCAGCCTCACGAAATGCCGTGGTGATGTTGCCGGCAAGTGTGTGCAAGAAGCGATACAGCCACAGATAGCCCGGACTGCTATTGGGAGCAGGGTGGGGCATTGAACAGATCGCAGCAGAGAAGATCCAATAGGTCGCCACAGCGGTCCAGAATTCATGTTGCGTCACGAATTCGAACATAGGTCTCCTTTCTGTTTGCAGGTTGCAGGTTCGCTACTTTCCATAGGCGCCCTTGCAAAGGTAGGCGCACGCCGCCGCCAGGACGGCCCATCCACCTTTTAGCCAGGACTGCCACTGTTCGAGTTTAGAGACCCGCTCGGATAGCCTGCGGATCTCGATGAGTTCGCCTTCGATTCGTCCGAGGGCTCTGAGGATTTCGTTGCCGGTATCCATGGTGTGATCCCTCCATTTCGTCTAGCCGCGGATTTCACGGATGACAGAAAGCGAAGTCCGCGGCCGCCGAGTCACATGCACATGTGGCTGACCGGGTCGCTCCAGTCGCTATAGCCGGTGGAGCCGCCGATCGCGCGGGCTTGAATCGTGTAGGTCGCGCCGGGCGTGAAGCCATTCAGAGGCATCGAGCGCGAGTTGGTGAACGAACCGCCGCTTTGCCACCCGCCAGGCGCGCCGCTGGTTTCCAGTACGGCCCACCGCAGTTCGTAGCACTTGGCATTGGCGACTTTCTGGACCTTCACCAGAAGCTGCGTGGAGTGACCGTTATCCACACTGGCGATGACGGGCTTGGGCAAAGGCGACATCGCGCGACGGACGCTGGCGGCCTGGAACCCACTGGACAGCAGAATGGTGAGATCGTCGTCGCAGTGGGTCTGAACATAACTGGCCAGCTTGCGCAAGAGCACGACCAACACGCGGCGTTTCTTGTTCTTCTGTGCCGTGGCGGTCGTGCCGCCCTGAGTCTGGGCGGCAATGGCGGCGTTAAGGTCGGTGAGCGCTGCCTGCACAGTGGACAGGTCCACGGGCGGCGCGGGAAAGGCCGGGTTGGCGGTCAAGCCGGTAATAACGGCGCTCCCGGTCTCCACGATCTGGTTGTCGGATTCTCTGCCGAACCTCAGCAGAACTCGGATGTGTTGTTGGGCCATGATTGTCTCCTTTCAGGTTGATGGTGACGCTTTTGGACTACGAGCTCGCCGGCACAAACGCCGGCGGAGAGGGGCTTCTCCGTGATGGAGTGAAGTTTGTCCGCTTCGAAAAAAGGTGTGTCCGTCCCGGAGAAGGGTTGATCCGTTCCGAAAACAGTAGCTTCCGTCTTCGACATAGGTGTGCCGGGCAGGACGCAAGGTGTACCGGTTCCTGAAAAAGTTGTGGATGTCGCGAAAGCATGTTTCCTCGTGACGCCGCAAAGCATCTTCCTTACGAAGAAACGTTGTTTTGCCACCACGCAATGTCGATTTGTCAGGAAGCAAAGCGTCTCGGGCCGGGACAACGGCTTGCTCTTTGAAACGAAACAGCTTGCCGGTGACACGGAGCAAAGTGTGTTCGTGGTGAAGCAACGTTGCTTGGTGATGAAGCAATGTGGATCCGCAACCAGGCAAGGCGTTTTCGCGCCCGAGCAACGTTTCGTTGTGAGTGAGAAAAGTGTGTGCGTGACGGAAGTAGCTCTCTCCAACAGTGAAATGCATCTGCTCATTGCGAAGAAAAGTTGTGGTGAACCCGTGACAGGTTTCTCAGCGACCGAGTTCATCGTCGATCGGGAATATGAAGGGATCGCTCTTCGCACGCTCGGCTCCTTTTGAAAACTCCGTTTACAAGCCACCCGGGAGCAAAGCACGATGGGTTCCCTGCTAACGCGGTTGGTCTTTTACGAATTTTCAACCGGTTAAGGCACCGCCGAGAGCGCGGCGAGTCTTTTTCCTTCAACCGGCCGGTTGCTGACAACCGTCCGGTTGAAGGATGTCGGGCTCCGACAGTCCGATTTTCGAAAAAACCGGTTGACATCCGGCTGCCCGTTGCCTTACGGTCAACTACACGATCAATCTTTCAAGGTAAGAATCAATGAAACTTACGGAGTCACTCGGACAGTTTGAACAACTGATACTCACGGCCGTCATGGCGCTCAAGGACAACGCCTATGGCATGCAGATTTATTCGAAAGTCTGCGAGATGGCGGATCGGGAAATGAATCTCGGTTCGGTGTATGTCACTCTCGACCGGCTGCAAAAGAAAGGCTACGTCACCTCCAAAGTAGCCGGGGGCGGGCCGGAGCGGGGCGGAAAGCCAAGACGCTTTTACAGCCTGCGGCCGGCCGGTGTGCAAGCCCTGACGGAATCGGTCGAGACGGCGACGCGAATTTCGGAAACCTTCTGGAGATTCGGAAAATGGGGATCCCAACGGGCAAAATAGGCCCGCGCAAATGGATCAGGTTTCTGGCGGAGAGGCTCACGCCGCGCTACCAACGCGACTTTATTGCGGGAGACCTGCAAGCGCTCGCGCTGGTTCCTCGCCTATACGCGTGGCGCGCCGCAAAGGCGATCGCCTGCATTATCAAATACCAGATGATCGCCTCCTTCGATGTCTGGTTGGTCACGGGGGAGGCTTCTTTGCTCTGGGTTGCCATTGCCGGCTCCCCGTTTCTACCTTCGATTGTTCTTCTCATGCTCGTGCTGGCCGCACTGCGTGTGCGCGACGCCTACATTTACTCCGCCGGGGGATCTCCCGGTGCGATGGCGCCGGAAGCTGGAGGCATCGCGATGTTCGTGTTTCTTGCGGAGACCGCGCTGGGATGGACTGCGCCATCGCTTGCCCTTCCCACCGAAAGGATGATCCAGGGAGCCGTCATCGGTGCAGTGACCCTGCCCGCCTGGCGAATGATCTTCCGCAAGGGAGAACCTTTGGACAAGCGGCCTCGCGAGTTGCAGGAATCGCTTGTCGCAGCGTGGCACATGAATCTGCTCTGGGCGGCGGCTGGTGTGGTCCTGAGCTTGACGAATGCCGCGGCGGTCCCGGAAATCATTTATGGCCGCGACTTCTTATTGGGCGGGCTTCCAGTAGTTTTGCTCTGCGCCGCATACCGTCTTCAGAAGGATCACTTCACGGGCATGCATCCGCGTGCGCCACTGTCTCTGTTCCGGGACCCGCGCCAGGACGAGTTGTTACACCAATCCGCCATGCTTTGGTTCCCCGACCGGCGCAAGTCCTCAAAGCTTCCCGCTTACGTATACGCCGAGGTTCTCTACTTCGTCGTCCTGGTTTTGCCGGCGGGACTTGCCGCTTGGCGATGGATTTCCGGTGATTCTTCTGCCGCACAGGTGGATTGGCGGCAACTGGCGATCAACGTCGGCGCGATGGCGGCCTTGGCGGCGTTGTGGATTTGCATCAAACGATTGAATCGCCAGACGGCCCTGGCTCTGCGGGAACGGGCGGAACGGGCCCAGGCGCTGGACAGCCGAGGACAAAATGGATAACGGCGGCGAGTTGCGGCCCTCACCCGATGCTTCCGAGCGGCCTCATCCACTGGTGGGCCCGAGCCGTGCGGTCCGGGAGGTGCTCGAATTCATCAGTAAGGTCGCCCCCACGAACTCCACCGTGCTCATTCTGGGAGAAAGCGGAACGGGAAAAGAGCTGGTTGCTCGCGCGATCCACGGCAACAGCTCGCGATGTCCCGGCCCGTACGTCCCGCTCAACTGTGCGGCTGTGCCGGAAGATCTTTTTGAAAGCGAATTCTTCGGCTTCGAGAAAGGCGCCTTCACTGGAGCCCTTGAACGGAAGAAAGGCAAGATCGAGTGGGCCCACGGCGGAACTCTTTTTCTGGACGAAGTCGGAGAAATGAAGGCTTCCATGCAAGTCAAGTTGCTCCGCGTCCTCGAGGAGCGCCAGATCCAGCGGGTTGGCGGCCTGAGTACGATACGCGTGGACATCCGCGTCATCGCCGCCACGAACCGCGACTTGCCATCCGCCGTCGCTCGAGGGGAATTTCGAGAGGACCTTTACTACCGTTTGAAGGTGCTCTCCGTCACGATACCGGCGCTGCGCGAAAGGCCTGAGGATATCCTGCCGCTCGCTCTCCATTTCGTCTCGAAATATGCAAGCGAGCACCGGCGCGATGTCTCCGGGATTTCGCCCGGGGCGGGGTGCATCCTCACACGATATGAGTGGCCGGGCAACGTGCGAGAACTGGAGCACGTTATCGAAGCCGCCGTCGTACTTGGCTCCGGCCAGCTCGTGCGCGCGCGCGACCTGCCTCGGGAGGTTGTGCTCACGCCGCCCAGGTCCTGCCTCGCCAACGCGACAGCCCTTAAGAAAGTGAGGCAGCAAGCCGAACGCTATGCCATCGAAAACGCATTGCTTTGGGCAGACGGTGACTACAAAGAAGCATCGCGGCTACTGGAGATCCATCCCAGGGGCTTCCACCGTTTTTTGAAAAATATAAACCGCGGCCACCGTGCCGAAGGAAGGTCCGCATGAGTTTCCTACGTTTACAAAAAGGGCTACTCTCACCGTTCGAAGCGCTCGTCCTGACATCCATCCAAGACATCGGCCCGGGAGCCACTTTTCCACAGATCTTCGATAAAGCGAACGAGCTTGGACCATGGAATGGGCGGATCCG
>QHXC01000021.1 GCA_003222815.1 Acidobacteriota bacterium
GAATGGCGGTGACATTGACGCCGCTTTGGCTGCTATCGCGGGGCAGGCGGCCTCGGCTGGTGTTGACATCCGGCAGGTCGCAGCTCAGGTCCGGCAGGCGGCCACTGCAGGTCAACAAGCTCCAGCGGCAAGCCGGCGTAGTGGCCGGCGCGCCACTGGATTGACTGGCCAACCTGGTCAAACTGGCCAGGGGGCCGCGCAGGGCGCCGGAGCCCCGCCTGCAGTGATCCCGGACGACCAGGATGATGCGGACATCGTTGTTGCCGGTCTGGTTGGCACTGGCGGCGGCGGGCTCACAGCGCTGGTTCTTGCGGCTCGGGAAGGCGATATCGAGTCAACAAAGCTCCTGCTTGAGAAGGGAGCCGATGTGAATCAGGTCACGGAGTACGGATGGACTCCATTGCTGACGGCGACCAACAACAGGCACTACAAACTCGCAACGTATCTGGTTGAACACGGCGCGAACGTGAATATCGCCAATAAGGGTGGCTGGACGCCGCTGTACCTGGCAACGGATAACCGCAACATCGAAGGCGGCGACTTTCCGGTGCCGAAGCCGGACATGGACCATTTGGAATACATCAAAGTCCTTCTGGACCATGGAGTCAATGTGAACGCACGAGTGCGGGATAACACCTTGACGCGGACGATCTTCACGATGCAGTGGTTCTTTGAGTCTGGCGCAACCGCCTTTGTGCGGGCGTCACAGTCCGGCGATACGGAGCTCATGAAACTCCTCCTCGCTCGCGGCGCCGATCCATCGATTGCTACCGATTACGGTGATACCGCTCTGACAGCCGCTGCTGGCATCGGTTGGGTCGAGGGTGTCACCTATGAACACTCAACGAAGGAAAACCTGGAAGCCGTGAAGATGTTGTTGGATCTCGGCCTGGATCCGAACGGTGCCAATCGTGACGGCCGCACGCCGTTGATGGGGGCAGCACTCAAGGGCCGGAACGACGTCGTCCAACTCCTGGTGGAGCGCGGCGCGAAGCTCGATCAGCGAGACAACGGGAGCCGAGATACCGACAAAATTGCTTCCCAGCTGGCCGGGCATACGTGGGAGGCGCTGGACTATGCCGACGGTCTGGTCCGGGTCGGAGTGCAATCTGCGGTTGCTCGCCCCGAGACCGCAGCTTTCATTCGCAAATTGATGACCGAACGTGGACTTCCCGTACCGCCAGCCAATCGCGTCGTTGAGTCCATCTGTGTCGTGGAAATATGTAAAGAAAGAGTCTGGAAATAATCGAAGAATTCCCTAGTCCCTCCACAGTGCCTTGCCGCTCGGTCAAAGTTGGTCGAAGTGATTCGCCTTTGCAGAAGGAGGTAAAAGCGTTAACATCAGCAACCACCATGAGCCAATCCACCTTCACCGCCCGTCGCGAATTTCTCAAGTTTCTGGCGGCGAGCCCCTATGTCGCTGCGCTCGGGGGAGTGGCCGCCTTCCTCCGGCAAAGTAGCTTCGCCCAGAAGTCCCAGGAAGTCTCCGAGGTCATTAGTGATCCGGCTAGGGCCCTCAATGTCTTCGATTTCGAGGAGGCTGCACACCGCAAGGTCCCGCCCGGCCATTGGGCTTACATGGCGAGCGGTGTTGATGACGATGCCACGCTCCGCGCCAATCGCGAAGGGTTCAAGCACGTCCAGTTACGTCCCCGCCGCCTACGCGACGCCTCAAAAGTGGACATGCGCGTTGAGCTCTTCGGCACGACCTATGACAGCCCGATTTTCCTGTGCCCGACAGGTGGTGAAAAAGCGTTCTTTCCCGGCGGCGAATTGGCAGTCGCACGGGCTGCCAAAGCTCGTGGCACGCTGCAGGTGCTCTCCACGATGACGTCGACGGCCGTCGAAGATGTCAACAAGGCCCTCGGCCGCCCGGTCTGGCAGCAGCTCTACGCACCGAGTTCCTGGGATGCCTGCCAACAACTTCTGCGGCGAGTGGAAGCTGCGGGATGCCCGGTGATCGCCCTCACCGTCGACAACACCACCGGCCGCAACAGCGAGACATACCTTCGCACCCGTCCAAAGGACCTAAGCCAGTGCGCCGCGTGTCACAAAGATGGGCCCGGCCCCAGCATCAGCGAGCGGCCAATGTTCGATGGCATTAACATGACCGGTGTGCGCGTGCCGTATCCCGCCATGGACTGGGCCTTTGTCGACCGGCTTCGAAAATTCTGGACGAGGAAATTCATCATCAAAGGGATCGACACGCGGGAGGACGCCCGGCTCTGCATCGAGCGCGGCATCGACGGCATCCTGGTATCGAACCACGGTGGACGCGCCACGGAAACCGGACGCGCCACCATCGAGGCGCTGCCCGAAGTCGTGGCCGAAGTCGGCAACCGCATTCCGGTGTTCGTCGATGGCGGATTTCGTCGCGGAACCGACCTTTTCAAGGCCCTCGCGCTTGGCGCCAAGGCCGTGGGGATCGGGCGTCCGTTCCTGTGGGGATTAGGAGCCTTCGGCCAGGCCGGTGTCGATCGCGTGCTCGAAATCCTTCAGGGCGAACTGAAACTGGTGATGGGCAATTGCGGCACCCAGACCGTTGCCGAAATCACGCCCGCCTATATCGCCACGCCCGATTGGAAAATCTAGTAGCCAGTTATACGCTCCTCTTATCTTACTGTCTGAAGTTCCTGGCGAGATATCCTAATAGAACGGCAAATTCCTCATCCGACAAAGAAGCGCCCTCATTAAGCATTGCTGCGAGAGTTTCCGCCCATTCCTCTGGCGATGAGAGATGCTGCTTCACACGTTTCAGATCGTGGCAGATCGTGCATTTGTTAAGGAGGATTTTCTTGCCTGCACCCTCGGGTAAAGGTCCATAGCTTTGCACTAGATATTCGATAAGCGGGGGAATGTCCTCCGTCTTGACCTGGGCTCCCTTCTCAACCATGGCATTGACCACTTTCGCCCAGCCTTCCGTGTCGAGGGCTTGCATCTGAATCGGCCTGAGATCGTGACAGACCATACAACTCGTGTTTAGGATCTGTTCGCCCTTTTCAGACTGGCTTGCGCTCCGTCCTGCAGCAAAAGAAATCGCGGATGCAGCGATTGTAACCAACAACCAGAATCCAGTTTTCAATGATGTTGATAATGTCGATTTCATTACGGGTCTCCACCTACAGGATCGCCGCAAAACGCAGGTCCATACTACCAGATCCTGCGGCTCGAAGGGCTCTACGCCAAAGGGCTTCATCCGCTCCAGCAGTGCGGACCGGTGCCTGCGTTCTCCTTTAGAAAATGTCAAAACTAGAAAATGTCAAAACTCCAGAAAACCCTTCGGGGGCGATTAATTTGCGCTATACGCGAACTCTGCTATATCATTTCGCCGGCATTTTTATCTCGTCTTGTTCGCATCTCCAAATTAGAAGATGCGAACCGGACCGATCCATGAACAAACAACGATTAGTACTAAAAACGAGTAAATACATCATCGCCGCCTATCCGGTTTTGTTGCTGTGCTTTGCGGGAGTGACGCTAGGCGCTGGCCGCAGCGACGTTGCGGACGCGGTGATGAAAGGCGACAAGGCGGCCGTTCGCACATTGATCGTGCGGAAGTCGGATGTGAATGCTCCCCAGGTGGATGGTGCGACGGCGCTGCACTGGGCTGTGTACCGAGACGACTTGGAAACAGCCGATCTTTTGATTCGCGCCGGCGCCAAGGCAAACGTGGCGAACCGCGAGGGGACTACTCCATTAGCCATGGCTTGCCTCTATGGTAATGCCCCAATGATCGAGAAGTTATTGAAAGCTGGCGCTGACGCGAAAGAGCGGAACCGCAACGGGGAGACCGCACTCATGTTGGCGGCGCGTAATGGGAATCCCGATGCGATAAAACTGCTGCTCGCCACCGGTGTGGACGTAAACGCGAAGGAAACCATGCGCGGTACGACAGCTTTGATGTGGGCCGTCGAACAGAAACATCCGGCAGCCGTCAAGTCATTGCTCGATGGCGGAGCAGACTTTGGCGCCCGCTCGGTTTCTGCGGGTTTGCCCCGAAACTACATGGCTCAGCGCGTCAACACCGCGCAAGTCGACGCGGCGGTCCGGCGGTACGCCGACGCTGCTGCCGCCGGTAGGACTTACCAGGAACAACTGGAATTCGAGGAGGCCAACGGTATCCTCCATGCGGGACGGCGCGGCTTTGATCAAGTGGCTCGTCCTGCGGCATCTCCGGCACCGGCCCAGTTGCCAATTAACGATGTGGACGATCAGGACACCGTCATAGCCGGCCTTGTCGGCACGGGCAGTGGTGGGCTGACTGCACTGGTTCTTGCGGCTCGCGAAGGCGACCTGGAGTCGGCGAAACTCCTGCTCGCCGCGGGAGCCGATGTGAACCAGGTTACCGAATACCGATGGACTCCATTGTTAACCGCGACCAACAACAGGCACTACAAGCTGGCAACCTATCTGATTGAGCACGGCGCCGACGTGAACATCGCCAATAAGGGTGGCTGGACGCCGTTGTACCTGGCGACCGATAACCGCAACATCGAAGGTGGTGATTATCCAGTACCCAAACCGGACATGGATCATCTGGAATACATCAAGATCCTTCTGGAGCATGGGACCAATCCGAACGCCCGAGTCAAGGACAACACATTGTCCCGGACGATTTTCACCATGCAGTGGTTTTTCGAGTCCGGTGCAACGGCTTTCGTGCGGGCCTCCCAGTCGGGTGACATGGAGCTTATGAAGCTCCTTCTCGCCCATGGCGCCGATCCGAAGATTCCGACCGATTACGGTGACACCGCTCTAACTGCCGCGGCGGGAATCGGCTGGGTGGAGGGCGTCACGTACGAACACTCCGCAAAGGAAAACGTCGAAGCGGTGAAGATGTTACTGGACCTGGGTCTGGACCCGAATGGCGCCAACAAGGACGGCCGTACCCCGTTAATGGGCGCAGCGATGAAGGGCAGAAACGAAGTCGTGCAGCTACTGGTGGACCGGGGCGCGAAGCTCGAAACACGGGATCACGGCAATCGAGACACGGAAGATGTAGGTTCCAAGCTGGCCGGGCATACGTGGCAGGCGCTCGACTATGCCGACGGTCTTGTCCGGGTTGGAGTGCAATCTGCAATTGCTCGCCCCGAGACAGCCGCTTTTATTCGCAAGTTGATGACGGAACGCGGACTCCCGGTACCACCGCCGAATCGCGTCGTTGATTCCGTATGTATTGTGGAAATCTGCAGGGAGAGAGTGTGGGACAAATAGCGAAAAGAAAATCGTGCGCATTCCAACAAGAGAGAACCAAAGCGAAACGCGAACTACATGCAGGAACGTTCGGGCCCAATGTGGTTGCGGGTTGAGGCTCGCGTTTCGCTTTGATATTCCGTTTTACGATGATTTACTTTTGCACATCGGCAGGAG
Source organism: Acidobacteriota bacterium (assembly GCA_003222815.1). Taxonomy (GTDB): domain Bacteria; phylum Acidobacteriota; class Terriglobia; order 20CM-2-55-15; family 20CM-2-55-15; genus 20CM-2-55-15. The sequence continues at coordinate 5,371 of QHXC01000021.1, forward strand.
TGCAGTTACCGCCTTCACACCGGTTGTTCTCGTTACAGGAGTACTCGTAGAGTTCCTGACCGGGTTTCATGAGCACGAAGACCCTGGCGTTTTTCAGCGGCTTTGAATAGAACTTTGGATCCTCCATCGTCACTTCGTAGTTGATGTGATCGTAGTCGGGACGAGCCATACGTTCGGTCACACGGAGTTGATCACTATGCGGATGTTCGGCGGTGTCGAGCCAGGTGCGGCCATTGAAGCCGGCCGTCTCGATGACCAACGTATCTCCTTCCCAATGACCGACCGACGTTCCCCTCCACGACGGATCAAGATCTTTAGGAAGCGTACGCCCGTCGGTGGGCACCATGTGATACGCATTATCCTGTTCCCAAAGGATCGCCAGACGGTTAGGACTGTGAACATATGCATGTGGGTAAGGCGTGCCGTAGGAGCGTACGTAGCCCCAGGGCATGCAGTGGGCCCCGTAGTCCCACTTGTCCTTTCTTTCGTTCTC
>QHXC01000022.1 GCA_003222815.1 Acidobacteriota bacterium
AAGAGCGGAGCTGTTGCTGCTGTTGTTATTGCTGTCCCAATAACCGTGCCCGCCCTTTCCAAAGAAAACGCTAAACGACTGGCCAGCGCTGCTCCAGGCGGTTCCCAGATCCTTGAACGTGGTGCCTCCGACTCCCGTGACATAGGGAAGACTGGCGGGTATATCGACGGCAAGGCCAAGGCGGGCGACCCGACGGCCGGCAAAGTCTCCATCACAATCGGCTGCACCCGCGTCTCCTGCAGGACCGACGACTGTAATTCCCTGTGCATTGGCCTGTTGAGCGAGCGCGACCAGCATTGATATCCGACTGGGTGAAGTTTGACTCGCAATCCCCGTAACTGATGCTTACGATCGGTGCCAGGTTTTGATCGATGGCATACTGCAGCGAGTCGGGCGCCCCGTTGGCCGAGTTCACATAGATGATGGTGGCATTCCTGGCGATTGCCCCAGCCCACTCCAGGTCCAGATCTGCCTCGTCGACATCGCCAGTAACAATTCCCGGATCCCTTGAACCCGCCACCAGAATGATCTGGGGATCGTTTGGCGAGAGTCCGGACGCGCTGCGAAATGCCCGGATATCGCTCAGCTGGATGTCGCTTTGTCCCATGACTGCCAGCTTCTGCCCAGTACCGTCGACACCACTGTCATAGAGGGCCTTGATGTCATAGATGGCCGCGAAGTCATCGGGCGCCAGGTAGTGGTATCCGGTAACACTGGAAGTGAACTGCACTCTTCTGCTCTTCAACCGGGGCTTCAGACGGAAGTTGTTGAGAGAACGAAAACCCAGAACGACGTCCCCGAGTGCCTCTGGTACGGATGGTTCCGTCGCGTTGGCATAATAGCTTTCGCCGTTGATGAAGTAATTGTGGATCTGAGTATAGAAGGCTGTTTCAATCTGCCCGGCGGAACCGGTGAAGGTGATCCATCTGCGGCTGCGCGCCGTTTCGTCCACCGTGAGTCCCTGTGCTTGCAGCCACGACGTAACCTTGTCCATGTCGGTTGAACTCAAGCCGAAGCGGTCCGCGAATTCCTCCGGTGTAAGCCACTTGTGATAGTTCGGTGAGGACGGGTCCTGCTGTTCCCGGAGCAGTTTGTCCAGGTCCGCCTGCTGGGCCGCCGTGGGCTTGAATATCATTGTGACTCTTCCAACCGTAAATAAGCTGCCGACCTCGCCTTGATCATACTGAGGCTGGGCCAAGCGATGGAGAGTGCCCGGGAGACGTGACGTCGATGCATTCTCGATTCGCTCCAACAGTCGATCCTTGGGACCGGTTTGCCGAAACCCAGTGCTCGGCCAGGCGATCAGCAGCAGCAACGCACCGAGACACTTCAGGGATATAAGTGAATTTAGTCGCACGATGCCTTTTTGACCGGCTTGGCCTCGATTCTGTATGTTAAAAAATGTAAAACTCATTTCCACTTCCATACAAAACGCCTCGTGCATAGTCCAACCGTCGTGCCGCAAAACTTCAGATCTCGCTACGGATGCCGGAGGACTGAAATGAAACGAGAAACTATTTGCTCTCTATTTCTTCTATTCGCTCTTCTCAGCCCGCTCGACGCCACCACGATTCGACGGCTGAACTTCGACGATCTCATCTCCAAATCCAGGTTGATTGTCATTGGTCACGTCATCGATTCGCGTACGTTTTGGACGGACGATCACAAGCTCATCATGACCGCTTACACCGTCCAGGTTCAGGAGAACCTGAAGGGGAACACGCCACAAGCCATCGTGATTACGACAATTGGCGGACAGGTCGGCAACACTGTGTTGCATGTGGCCGGGATGCCCGTCTTTGGAAACGGCGAGAGCGCGGTTCTTTTCCTCGAACAGTCCGGCGCTTACACCACCGTCATGGGCTTGAACCAGGGCAACTTCCCCATATCTAACGGTGAAGTTTCCAACACGGTCATTGGTCTTTCATTTCCGGATGGCTTCGCCACGAAGCCCGTGAAGACGTCATTGGATGAATTCAAACATCAAATCCAACTTCGACTCGGTCGTTAATCTTGAAGAATTACCTCCTCTTGTTAGCGGTCTTCATTGGTTTGACGGGGAGTGCTGCGGCTTACACGCGAATCGCCACCGCTTCCGGACAGCAACCGTCATGGCCGAGCATGCCTGTTCCTTTCTGGATCAACAACTCCGGTTCGCCGCGCATTGCAAACGGTAGCGAGTTCGCCGCGGTCCAGGCAGCGTTTCAAACGTGGCAGAACGTTCCAACAGCGGCCGTATCTTTTTCATATATGGGTGCGACACCAGTTGGCACGGTGGGCCAGGATGGGATGAACGTTGTCACATTCATCGATAGTTCGGTGCCTCTCGGATCAGACGCCATCGCGTCAACTTTCACGTTTTTCAATTTCGATGCCACGGGGACGTTGACCATTCAAGAAGCCGATATCGCTTTGAATACTTCCGTGGCCTTCTCAACGAGTGGCGAAGCGGGAAAGTACGATATTCAAAGTGTTCTCACACACGAAGCCGGCCACTTCCTGGGTCTGGACCACGCGGGACTGCTGTCGTCCGTCATGACGGCGTATGGGACACCCTCGCAACTGGATCAACGCACGCTTGCCTATGACGACATGGCGGGTGTGACGGAAATCTATCCGAACCCTTCGACTATCGCGGCCCTCGGCGGCATCGCCGGAACTGTATTTGCTGGGGAAACGCCAGTCTTTGGTGCACACGTAGTTGCGCTGGATGCAAATGGGACGCCGCTGGTTTCCACGTTGTCGCTACCGGACGGTTCATTTCAGATCCTCTTTCTTCCGGGTGGGACCTATCACCTATACGCCGAACCACTTGACGGCCCGGTTACAGAGCAGCACGTCGGTGGCAACTCAAACTCGTTTTATTACAAACTCGCCACAGGTTTCAGCACTACTTACTACGGAGATGTTTCGGATTTGAGCCGGTCGCAGACAGGAACAGTTCCTGCGGGGACTCTCGTCCGGGGCGCCGACATTCACGTTCTTCCCACGACGGTCTTGAATCTCACGGAACCTGGAGCTTTTGCAGCGCGTGTTCCGGTTGGTTCAACGGGGATGTTAACGGTAGGAGGCAATGCGATTACATCGGGGGTTACGTTCTCCGCGTCGACGTCCAGCATGGGGCTGGGAAGCACGACGTTCGGCGGAAGCATTGCCGCCGACGCTCCGACAAGCGCTCAAGTCGCTATAACCGTGGCCTCGAATGCGCCTCTTGGCCCGAAGAACATCAGCGTGTCGCGGAGCGGTTCGACCAGCTTGCTGAGCGGTGGAGTTGTTCTCGTGAATCCACCGCCGGCAGGCATCCAGATCAGTCCTTCGTCGGGCGCGAGCGATGGCGGCACAGCGGTCAATATCACTGGGCAGAATTTTCGCAGCGGAGCCAATGTATATTTTGGCGGAATCGCTGCGGCAAATGTTCAAGTTGTCAATGGCACGACGATCCAGGCCATAACGCCTCCGAATGTTGCCGGTGGCGCCAATGTTGTAGTCATCAACAGCGACGGCACGTGGGGAGTGCGTGCAGCTTTCAGCTATTCCGGCCTCCCGCCGCAAATCTTCAGCGTTTCACCCTTGAGCGGCCCGCCAGGAACCCTGGTTGCGATAGTAGGCAGCGAATTTGACTCACACATTGAAAGTCTTGGCGTGCTTTTCAATGGAATGCCGGTCAAGATTGCCGATGCGTCGCGCACCCGCATCGACGTGCTTGTTCCGTATAGCGCATCTACTGGCCCGATCACGGTGACCGTTTTGGGCCAGTCCGTAACCGGACCCACCTTCACCGTGACCGCACCTGCAGCGAGCACAAACGTTGCGCCGGGCGCCGCCTCTTTTGTCGACGCAAGCTCAACCGCCGGTGGAACGACGGTCATATTCGGCAACACTGATGATTCGTCAAGTCTGATTTCACTACCATTCACGTTCAGCTTGTTCGACAACATCTACCTGGCCGGTTCCCAAGTAGCTGTCTCGACCAACGGCTGGCTAAGTCTAGACGCCGTGACGACTCCGGAATATCAGAACGGCCCGTTGCCTGGAACGACAGTGCAGCGAAGCGATGGCACCACCGGTTCGATTCCTTCCGCACTGATTGCGCCCTTTTTCGACGATCTCGTTCTGCGATCTGGAGGGGACATCAGTACACGGACTCTAGGTTCCGTTCCCAATCGCCGCTTCGTCATCGAGTGGTCAAACATGGGCGCCCTCGACGAACAAGGAACTGACACGGGCGCTGTGCTCACTTTTGAAGCCATTTTGTACGAGGGCAGTAACGATATCCAGTTCTTGTATTCAACGCTTAGCGGCCCCCGTTCAGATGGGGGGAGCGCAACCATCGGTATTCAGGACTCGACGCGCACCAAAGCCGTGCAGAGCGGATACAATCAGTCGATTCTTTCCAGTGGCTTCTTTATCACATATCACTTCAGCAACGCCGGTTACGCAGGCGGTCTCACCACCAGAGCGTTTTCCGTAACGGATCGCGGCGGACTTTCGCTCATTACCGATGGCTCAGGCAACAACATCACCGTAGGCTATGCGAGAATCCAGGCCGACTCCGCTGGAACAACGCCGTCTGGAGTCGCAATCTTTGGGTACCGTGTCCACAACATACTTGTAACTGAAGCTGGAGTCCCAACTTCTGGGCTGATCCAAAACGGACGCATCTATGCCGAGGTTGGTGGACCAGTCAATACAGGACTTGCCATCGCGAACCCCAACAATCAGCCGGCCACGGTGTCATTCTTTTTTACAGACAACGCTGGAACGAATTTCGGAAGTGGCAACGTTACCATTCCGGCCAACGGGCAAATCGCAAAATTCCTCGATGAGGCGCCGTACAGCGGCGGGAGCAACATTCGCGGAACGTTCACGTTCGCGTCAAATGTGCCGGTCCCGGTCGTAGCGCTCAGGGGTCTGACCAATGAGCGCGGAGAATTCTTAATCACAACGCTCCCCGTCGTGGATTTGTCAGCCTCAGTTGGAAATAGCACAGTAGCCTTGCCTCACTTCGCGGACGGCGGAGGATGGACGACGCAGGTCATTCTCGTGAATCCGAAGGATGCGTCAATAAGCGGTAATATTCACTTCGTCGACCAGAATGGTCAAGCCATAACCATCATGGCAAATGGTCAAACCGTCAGCACGTTTGCCTACTCAATTCCGGGCGGTGGTGCTTTCCGGCTCTTGACCGCGGGCCAAAGCTCATTGGTACGGACAGGTTCGGTTCAAATCGTTCCGGACGCTGGTAGTAATTCTCCGACGTCACTATCGATCTTTTCCTTTAAGCCTGCCGGTGTAACGGTATCGGAAGCTGGTGTCTCATCCATCACCGGAACAGCGTTTCGCATGTACGTCGAAGCTTCGGGGACGCCAGGCACAATCCCATCGATTCAAACCGGTATTGCAATTGCAAATTCTTCCTCTAGTCCGGCCGCCGTCACTTTTGACCTCACGGGTTTGGATGGAAGCTCGTTGGGCTTAACCGCTTCCGTTACAGTTCCTTCCAATGGCCAGGTTGCAAGATTCCTCAACGAGATCTTTGCCCCGCAGGCTCTACCTCAGCGGCTGCAAGGCGTTTTGAGAATCACCACGTCCGGTTCAGGGCTGGCGGTTGTAGGTCTACGCGGACGCTACAACGAACGCGGTGACTTCCTGATTACCACGACGCCGCCAACGAACGAAAGCGCACCAGCTACTGCCACTCCACTGTTCTTCGCGCATCTGGCCAATGGCGGTGGATACACGACGCAGTTTGTGCTGTTTAGTGGATCGGCTTACCAAACCACAACGGGAAACCTCCAGTTTGTCGGCCAGGACGGAAGTCCTCTCAGCTTGAATCTAAACTAGGTCCTCTTGGCGGTCAGAATCTTCCTCCGCAGGCGCGCACGGTTCCGTTCGAACCACAGGCGCAGCCGATCCAGATACAGGTAGACGACCGGGGTTGTGTACAGAGTTAAAAGCTGGCTCACCATCAAACCTCCAACAATTGTGATTCCCAGAGGCCGCCGCATCTCGGATCCTGTTCCTTGTCCGAGCGCGAGTGGCAGACCGCCGAGTAGCGCTGCCATCGTCGTCATCATGATTGGACGGAACCGGAGCACACAGGCCTGATAGATTCCTTCAAGAGGTCCTTTGCCTTCCTTTCGCTCGGCTTCCAGAGCAAAGTCGATCATCATAATCGCGTTTTTCTTCACGATTCCAATCAGGAGAATGATTCCGATCAGCGCAATCACGTTGAGATCGGATTTCGTGATCAGCAGCGCGAGAAGCGCGCCCACACCGGCCGATGGCAGCGTCGACAGGATCGTGATTGGGTGAATGTAGCTTTCGTAGAGCACACCGAGCACAATGTACACGGTGACGAGCGCCGCCAGAATCAGCCACGGCTGGTTCTGGAGCGAAGACTGAAACGCCTGCGCCGTACCCTGAAAACTCGCATGGACGTTTGCGGGCAGCCGGACTTCGCGTTCGACTTCCTTCACGGCGTCGACCGCTTCACCCAACGACACACTGGGTGCAAGGTTAAATGACAGCGTCACGGATGGAAACTGCCCCTGATGATTGATGGTCTGTGCCATCATTTCCGCCTTCGAGTGGATGAAGGCGGTCAGCGGCACTTCGACGCCATTGGAGGATCGTACGTAGATGTCTTTCAGCGAATCGGGATTCCGCTGGAATTGAGGTTCGACCTCCAGAATCACGTGGTACTGATTCAACGGCATGTACATCGTCGAGACCTGACGTTGTCCGAACGAAGAGTACAACGTGTCGTCGATCATCTGCGGTGTTACGCCGAGACGCGCGGCAGTGTCGCGGTCGATCACCAGCGACGCTTCGAGGCCTCGATTTTGGAGATCCGTGTTCGAGTCGCGGATTTGAGGCAGTGTCTTGATCCTGTCGAGCAGGATCTCGGCCCATTTGTGGACTTCTTCCGGACTGTCGCCCTGGACCGTGTATTGAAATTGAGAATTGCCGCCC
>QHXC01000023.1 GCA_003222815.1 Acidobacteriota bacterium
AAATCGTGTTCGAATACCACCTTCAGGCCGGAAATGACGTGAGGATCATCGCTAAATATCAGGAAATCGCACGTGCTTCCAAAGCACTTGCGCGTGAAATTCAGCGAGCTAACCAGCGCCTGGCCGTCGTCGGCCACGACGTACTTCGCATGATATTTCATCAGTGGCCCTGTGTAGCGTTGTACGTGCGCGCCAGTGCTTTCGAGCAGCGCTCCCAGTTCCTTCAGTCGTCGTTTCCAACCGCGAGCTCGATGTGTGATTAACACTCGGACGCTCACGTTTCGCTGGACGGCGGCAGCAACCTCGTCCACCACCGCCAAATCGTCACACCGGAACATCGATAGAGCCAAACGGTCCTGCGCTGAGCGCATCAGTTGGAGGACCGCTTCGCGACGTGCGGCAGGTGCTAGGACGAGCCGGTCCATTCCTTGACCTCGGCTTGGGGGATCGATCGGTTCAATTTATCGCGATTGCGTCGCCTGTGAGCGTTGCTGACAAGCACACCCCCGCCGGCTCTCAGGATCATCTCCGTAAGAAGAACTAGTGCCGCAATTGCCCGGACCGGCCAAACCGCTCGTTCATTTTCCAGCATGTATTCGCTCGAGACTGTGGAGAAACGCGCGCAGTATAACACCTTCGCCTGTGGTGCCAAAATCAGCGCGGCGGCGGCGGGACATACGTGATCCCAGGAACGATTTTTCCGGCTGCGACGTTAGAAAGGATCAGCAAACTGCGGGAAAAAAAGAGCTCGATTCCATACACTGGAACGTCCGACCGGACGTAGATGAATCCCCCGTCCGAAGTGCGGGTTTGCGTCTGCGGTATCCATTGACTTAACAGTTTTGAGGTCTTTGTCCCTGCGGGCAGCGCGAACCGGGCAGTCGCGACATTCTCCGCGCCGCCAATGAGCGAGCCGTCCGGCGCGAGCGCAAAAATTTCTATGTTTGCCGCTCGTGAACCGGTATTGAGCAAGGCCAAGCCGGTAAGCCAGGGGGGCAGATCTGCGATATGCGCGAACAAGAGGTTCGCTTGAGGTTCTGATTGTGTGGGTACAATAGCAACTTCACCCGCTACCGTATCGGCGTAAGCGACAAAGCCGGTAATGGGAAGAAGTCCGGTAACTTTGACCCATCCGTTCAAAAAAAGATCAGTAATACCAAACAAATTTCGCACGATGTCGCGAATTGCGCCGTTTGCGGGAATCGTGCGTTGGATGGACCGAACAAGAAGGCCATCTTCGCTTGTAAAAGTGATGGTCACGTCATTCGGATTCGCGCTCAGATTGGTGATGCCCAGAACGCTTCGGTAATTTGCCGCACTCAAAGGTCCGTCGACCACATTTGGAAAGTTGATATTGGTTGCCGGCAACGAGGATGGCACGGCGTTGGCCACTGCCCACGATGGGCCGGCGATGAAGTCGCGGACGATCACTGTTGCGGCAAAAGGATTGACGCACGTCAGCTTGACGTGGGTGGCCGTTGCCAGGTTGGGAGAAGGAAACAGAGCAGACGATTCTGCCTTGAAGAAACCCTTGGGAGGTATGGACTGCACGGCGACAGGCGCTAATTCGAATCCCTCTTCGCCATAGAGCCTCATGACCACCGTAACGCGGCTTGTACCGGTATTGGCAATGTGAATTTCCGACCGCGGCGTGACAATCGGCAATATCAACTCCGGCGATGAAGCCGCGGCGTCCGCGCCGTCCGCAAAGTTGACGAAGTCTCCGCCTAGCCAGAATCCCTGAAGCCCGTACGATGTGCTCGTCGCCTCCACCCACCCGGCATTGGTCGCACTGGGAAATAATTCGCTTCCCAGCTTCGAGATCTGTCCACGCCTGGGAACTGTCTGCGTCGATACAGCCCCGATCGTGCCGTCTGCTTTATATAACGTGAACGTAGCGGTGGCATTATCCGTTCCTGGATTGACCACCGCAAAGCCGCTGGTTCCGAGTTCCGACGGTTGAATAGCCCTTGGAAAACTCAGTGTGGATTGACCCTGCGCAAGAAATGGCAAGGACACCATGCTTATTAAGCCAAAGAAAATCGCTCGCATTAACCTGAAACTCACAGCGAGGATCGGTAAAGTCGTGCAAGGGGGGACAAACCAAGGGATAAAAATCAGGCACGAAGCGGAGCACTCCACGCCCAGGCTAGGCATCGGGTGCGCTCGTTATCCTTTCCTCGTAGGGCCTTGCTCGGCCCATACGCGCCCATAATGGCGCAAATGAGGTCTAACGTGCAACCCTCAACGTGCATTTTTGCTACATCGCAGTTCCAATCGTGGCCACGTCGACCACACCGTGATGGGTGACGAACATCGCCAATTCCAGGCGGCTGTAAACGCCGACTTTATCGAAAATTTTGCCTAGATGGTACTTGACGGTGAACTCGCTGATACTGAAATGTGCCGCTATATCCTTGTTCGTCATTCCACCGGACAACGCTTGTACCATTTGCAATTCCCGGCGAGTCAGGTTGTAACGGTTCGGCAATTCCACTGGTGAGTTTGTGGCGCACATTTCCGGCCATCCGCTGAGAGTGCGCTCAGCGACGGGACCCTGCAGGGCACCGGAGTTGGTTGGCGATGCCAGTTGGATTTGCTCGACGAGTCTAGTGATCGTCTCGCGGCTGATCCAAATCTCGCCGGAGCCAACAGCGTGCACACTTTTGAGCAACATTTCCTCCGAAATCTCCCTTGAGATAATTCCGCGTGCTCCACGCCGTAGTAATTCAACTGTCTGTGCTTGATCAACGATAGATCTCATCAAAAGAGACGACACGTAATACGTAGAGAGGGCCGTTACGAGATTGTAGAGTGGTAACAGCCCGCTGTTCATATCAACGAGCGCAAGACTCGGGCGATGCGATTTTACCAGTCGCAAGATATCACTTTCCCGCTCCGCACAGGCGACCACGTGGAAGTCCTCTACTGATTCGAGCAGTCTGACCAGACTTTCGCGACACACCGGAAATTCGCTGGCAACAAGAATCGAGACCATTGACTTAGATGCGCTCCTGTGACTAGAGAGACCGAAGAAACGACCTTCGAAATACACGAAACTCGGAAAGGCGCAGAAAATACAGGAAAAGTAATTAAGAAAGAGGGAAAAGCGGGAGTGGCCGACCTGTCGCCAAAATGCTGTATGAGAGGCGCCGGCGAGAACGGATCCAATGAATGCCGTTCAAAACAGGTCCTGAGTTAGCAGACCTCACTTTAGAAAATGAAAGTAGATTCCGGCAGAACCCTCATAGGTCTGCAGCTTGCCATGAGTGGGAAGCACAAATTGGTTGCGATTGGACGACTCCTTCAGCAAGCCATAGCGCGGGACATCGGAGAAGAGGTGCCGCAAATCGGCTCGAATCCCAAAATGCGAAAACACCCCGACCTTCACCCCGACGCCGTAGTTGAAGGCGAAGCGATTGTCGATGCTCTCGAGATTTCCGATTCCATAAACGCGCGGATCGGCGGCGCGCGCCCGGGCCAGGTCGCTGAGGTGGTAGCCGGCCACGCCCAGGCCTACCGTCGCGAAAGGCATGACTCGCCTGGCACTGTAGTGCATCGGATAGAAGACCATGTTGTAGAAGAAGTGATGAACGCCGCCGCTCAGTACGACTGGAGTGGAAGACTGGCGAGTCAGCCTGACCGTGTTCTTCTGGTAGCTGTAGGCGAGTTCTCCTCCCCAGTGGTTCTGCGAGAGCAGATTGAAGCGGATTCCGTAAGCGTTCGTGTCGTCGTAGTTGAAGCCGACGCTAAACGGTGGTGAGGCCTGCGGTGGGCCTACCTGAAAGCGGCGTTCCTGCCAGTTCGCTCTGGCCGCATAGCCGCCGATTTCGAAGCCAAACCTTTCTTGTCCCCGCAATATTCCAGAAAATCCATGGAGTATCAATAACATGAAGAAGAATGTTTTTCGCATTTCACCCCCAGGCCCGCCCTCAAAAAAAACCCTGCGAAACTGGATGTTAGCACCGGTAGGCGGGCGGTGGGCAAAAGACTCGGAAACGTCAGGCTTCCGCCCAGCAGCACAAGTTTTCTTGATCTGCCCGTGGCACCGTCCTAGTGTGAGCCCGAATCAATGTTTCAGGAGTGGTGATGAAGAAATGGCGAAGATTTGGTTTTCTTTTGGCTCTCGGGTTCATATTTTGCAAACCGATGTGGGCTTCCGACGAGATCACGCTCTTTGATCGGAAGGGAGAACCCGGCGCATACATCGCTGGAGATTTGACGGTCTACCTTTGGGATGGGAAACCCGTCGCATATTTGTACGAGTCCGACGGCGCAGTCCATCTGTACAACTTCGAGGGCGATCACTTGGGATGGTTTGAGGAAGGCATTCTGTGGGATCACTCCGGGGCAGCAGTGGGCTTTCGTGCGGGCGCAGTGAATATAGTGACTTACATTGAATCGACCAAGAGCGTCAAGGGCCTGACACCGATCAAAGGGGCCCGTTCGGTTGCACCCATCAAGCCGCTTCTGCACGACAGTTGGTCATCTGTGCCGTTGTCCTTTTTTCTTAGAACGGTGCAGGCTTCCCAACCTTAAAGCATCACTGGTTTGCGGAGCGCAATCAAATCCGGGCAAATCCGCTTGAGGTTGTCGATCACGCCCGCACTATGTCAAGATCGAGCAAATGCCGATTGTTTCTGGGGACACGCATGCATTTGCGGTTGGAGTGCATACCGACAGTCTGAGAACCGGTCCGATCTCCGGAAATATTCGTATTGGGACCGATGATCCGGCCTTCCTTGCGCTTAACGTCCCCATTCAAGGCGACTTCTGGTGAAACGAACTCTTTCGCTGAAGGCGTGCACAACGAGCATTGTTGTCCTGATGACGTTGGCTGCGGCCTCGGAATTCTCTATGGGTCGAAGACTCTGGGGAATCAACGGCAAGCCGGGGCTCTGGTCTGGTGACATTTGGAGTAACCACAACTCCCAGTACCTTACGGATCCCTACTCATTCACGCACATTACTCATGGAACCTTGCTTTACGGCGTTCTCCGTGTTTTGACTAACAGTTTGCCAGCGAGCACGCGGTTGATTGTCGCCGTGGGGCTGGAGTCTGCCTGGGAAGTGCTCGAAAACACTGACCTGGTGATCCAGCGCTATCGGGTGGAGACAATTTCATTGAACTATTACGGTGACAGCATTCTGAACTCGATGGGCGACATCGCGACCTGTATGCTCGGATTTCTTCTCGCCCTACGATTGCCCAAGCGCGTTACGATCATTGGAACCCTGGCTCTCGAAATTGTCTTGCTCGTTTGGATTCGTGATAATTTGTCGCTGAATATACTGATGCTTATTCGTCCAACTCGCTCAATCCGGATGTGGCAACTTGGGAAATAAAAAAGGGCGGCGTTTCTAGAATATTTTCATTGGGCGCTAGCGGAACCTGTGCGCGACGATAGAATTGCTTCAGAGGATGTAGAACGCCGCGCTTGGTAAGCGATTCAGCTGCCCGTACCACGACTGGAGGCACGCTTGGCAACGCTCGGCGCAGGCATCAAGCTTCCGCGGAAGCTTGGCCGTTCGCGAAAAAAGGCGGCGAAATCGCGAAACGTTTTGTGGCCGGTCTCTCTTGCGATGACCTGCTCCCACACAATTGCGGAAATCCTGAACGTTCAAGCCTTTCCGTATTTCTT
>QHXC01000024.1 GCA_003222815.1 Acidobacteriota bacterium
TGCAGCGCGCCCACCTGTGTGGCCTGCTTGGCCTGCGCGCCGGGCTGCTCGGCGGACTGCTGGACAACCGTCGCGGTCGCGACGAGCAGCGCGCATCCCAAACCAGCGAGAGATCGCTTGATATCGTTCACAACAGCCCCCTACAGTTCGATGACCACGTACTCCTTGCCGTTGACGGTGATTGAGCGCATGAAACCGAGCTTCGTCTTGGGATCCGGGTCCTTCAATGCCGGCGAGATCCGGAAGCTGTAGGTGTCGCCAAGGTGGAGCTCGGTCTTGACCTTCAATCCCTTAAGTATCAGCCCGCGGGGGCTCAGCGACTCGAGCATCCACGATTGAGTCTTCCCATCCGGCCCCTTCACGTCCACGTACCACCAGGAGTGCGGATTCACGTTCTCGATCTTGGTCAACACGCCGGTGATGGTGAATTGTTTCTGCGTGTCGAACTCAGCGTTCGCAGAATGGTGAGCCCGTGCAGGAGCGCCGATCATCAGCAGCGCCAGCGCGGCGGCGGATGCGATAACAAACTGTTTGATCATGGTTCTCAAATCCTTTCTCTCAGGGTGATCGGGCTCATTCGATCATTTCGGCTTCACGATATCGGGGATCGGAAACACGATGTACGGATTCGACCGGAAGAACGTCGTGCGCAGGTCAGCGAGCGGCTTGCCGTCGAGCGTCCACTTGATCTGCGCCGGGAAGATCATCCAGACGTTCGGCTCCCAGTCGCCGCGGTAATCGGCAAACGTCGCGCCGTAGACGTGGCCGTTGGCCTTCGCAGTCACCGCGACCGGAAGGCGAATTAGCTCCGTCGGGTCGTACGGTCCCAACCTGGGATGCTGCCGGGAATCCCCGACCGTGACGGCCACTTCGATGCCATCGTAGGGCGACGTGCCGGTGAGCACCGTCTTGCCGTCGGCCGTCTTGGTGGCGACCGTGTGTGCCTCGGCCTCGATGACCGACCACAGCGCGCCAAACGGCGTCAGCTTAATGAGCGGCTGACGATCGTTCAACGTGTTCATCGCGGCCGTCGCGCCGCGCCCTTCCTGCGCCTCGTTCCACGCGTACTGGTTGGCGAATCCCGTCAGCCATCGTGCCGTCGGCTCTGAACTGGATGCCGATGACGTTCTTGACGCCCAGGAGCTTGCTGCGCCCCATGCCGATCGATTCGGCGACCTCGCGCACGTCCTTGCCGATGCACGGGCTCGCGATTTCATAGGCCGTAAGCCCGTCGCCCCCGTTCTGGCCGAACAGCGCGTAATAGGCCTGCGCGCCATACCCGTTGGGCGGACACGGCGGCGGCGGGCCCGCCCGCGCCACTCCCCGCCCGCCGCCATCTTCCTGCGCCAGCAACGCACCGGCAGTAAGCAGCGCCGCAACAGACAAACCAATCACTCTACGCATCTGGTGACCTCTAGCTGGTGATGTGTGCCAATTTGTACGAGATCTTATACCCCAAGATGACGATATCGCAAGACCCGGACGCAGCCAACGATCAGTCAGGCAGTGAAGCGACTGGAGAAGGAACTCGGTCAAAGGTTGTTCGACCGATCGCCGGCACGGTATCGCCACTTTTATCGGGGAAGGATACGTTCGCGCCCGTCGAACTTGAGGCCAAGGCGTTTCTACCATTCCCCGACCAATTCTTAGGGGCTGCCGACTTAGGGAATACCGGCTGGAACATGCTCGTTCAAGCCGAAGTTACTCAAGGTAGCGAGTACGCTTGAGGGCAATTAAAAACCGGTCCTGGAATTCCGACTGCTTGAACTGCGTGTCGTCCCGTGCAGAGCCCGGCTTAGATCAAGTGCGACTTCTGCGCCGGTGGCGGCGGATATCCGAAGATTGCGTCGCGCATAGGCGTTTCGCAGTCCAGAACCGGTCACACTCGCGAATAGTTTCTTTGTGAGGGCGACTTCTGGATCCTTGAAGGACTCTCAAGTTTCCGGTAGACGGTTATAGCCAAGTTAATGTTCGGATTTGAACACCTGGGTTTTGAATTCGACCATATTCGGGCGCCTCTCAAAATGGAAATCCCGGTTATGTACGTTCCTTGCCTAGAGTTGCTCGTTTTTAAGGAACTGGTCCCGGACTTGCTATCGGAACAGACTCGTGGAGGGACGAACAAACTTAGAATACGCCGCGGGTAACAGTAGTTATCGGTCGCTCAAAAAGACTGGAACCGCGGAAACCTTCGCACGTATTCTGTGTCCATCAAGCAGGAGGTGAATGTCGTGATTCGTGACATTCAGTTCGGTTTGAGGTTGCTGTGGAAAGATCGCGGGTATGCGGCAACTGCAATACTCACGCTGGCGATCTGTATTGGCGCCAATACAGCGATCTTCACCATTGTCCATTCGGTTCTCCTCAAACCGCTGCCTGTTCCGGACTCAAGTCGAATTGTCCTGATGTCCAATCAGTACCCGAATATGGGAGGCCCGTTGTCTGTTAACAGCGGCGTGCCGGATTACTACGACAGGCTCCACGGCATGAACGTTTACGAAGAGCAAGCGATGTACAACTGTTGCACGTTCAGCCTATTGGATGTCCATGGCTCGCCTGAACTGATCCGCGGAATGACAGCGACGCCCTCGTTATTTCGTCTCTTGAAGGTGCCGCCCGTTCAGGGACGCATTTTCGATGAGGCGGAAGGACAAACCGGCAATGAGCAGAAGGTCATCCTTAGTTATGGCCTATGGCAGCAGCTTTATGCCGGTAACTCCAGCGTGACCGGACAACAGGTTCGCATGGGAAGCCGGCCTTTTACGATTGTAGGCGTGATGCCTCGAGGTTTTCAATTCTCCGATCCTGAAGTGCGATTTTGGATACCGCTCGCGTTCACCGATGAAGAGAAATCCGACGATAAGCGGCACAACAACGGTTGGAGCAACATCGGACGTTTGAAACCCGGAGCGACCATCGAACAGGCCCAGCAGGAAGTAAACGCGGTCAACGCCGCAAACATGGGACGCTTTCCACAGTTCAACCAGCTTCTGATCAATGCCGGTTTTCACACCAGCGTCGATCGCCTTCAGGATGTGCTTGTACGAGGCGTTCGCGGCACCCTTTATTTCCTCTGGGGGGGAGCCGCATTTGTACTGTTGATCGGAGCCGTCAACATCGCCAACCTTGCCCTGGCGCGATCGAATCTCCGCATGAAAGAATTGTCCACCCGCCTTGCGATCGGCGCATCCCGCACCCAGGTGGCGCGTCAACTTATTATAGAAAGCCTGCTGCTCGCATTCCCCGGCGGTCTGGGTGGAATACTCACGGGATTCGTCATGCTTCGCGCGCTTGGGACAATCGGCATAGATCGTTTGCCTCGAGCAAGTGAGATTCAAATGGACCTCACCGTCATCAGCGCGGCTCTCGCGCTTGCTCTGATTGCGGCAGTTTTGATTGGACTGGTGCCCGTCACACATCTTTTCAAGGTGAATCTCAGCACGGTTCTCCATGAGGAAGGCAGAACCGGAACCACAGGACGCAAAGCCCGCTCGTTGCGGCGCTTTCTGGTCGTCGCCCAAGTCGCGTTCGCATTTGTGCTGTTGATGGGCTCGGGGCTTCTCGCCGCAAGTTTTCGAAATCTGCTCGCGGTCGATCCCGGATTCAAATCGGCCGGCGTGATCACAACGGGCGTTTGGATGGGAAGCGCCCTCTGTCCGGACGATGCTGCGGTGCGGTCATGCACAAATCGTTTGCTTCAGAGCGTTCGAAGCATCCCAGGCGTCACTCACGCGGGTGGAACGACAAACCTTCCGCTCAGCGGCAATCACAACGACAACGTCATCCTGGCCGAGGGTTACCAGATGAAACCTGGTGAATCCATAGTCGCTCCGGTGCCAATGACGGTCACGCCGGATTACTTCGAAGCGATGGGAACTCCACTGCTGCGCGGCCGATTTTTCGATGAGCACGATGACCAGTCGAGTCCCGCTGCCGTGATTGTGGACGAACGATTGGCGCAAAAGTTCTGGCCGGGCGCAGATCCTATCGGAAAGCGAATGTACGAGCCGGACAACCCGAATGATCTGCTCGCGGTCGATGAACACACGAAATGGTTGACGGTCGTCGGGGTAGTTCGTGAAGTCCGGCTCGAAGATCTTGCGGGGCGAATTGTCGGTGCGTATTACTTTCCCGCGACGCAACGGGCCCAGCGCGGTCTTGCCCTGGCAATCAAGACGACCGGCGATCCGGCGGGAATCCTGAGCGCCTTGCGCGCGAGAGTCAAGGAATTCGACCCTGCGATGCTGCTAACCAATGTGCGGACGATGAATGAATATGCTTCGATGTCGCTCATGCCGCGCAGAGCCGCCCTGGTTCTGGCCACTTCCTTCGCGATCGTTTCGTTGTTTCTATCGGCGATCGGAATTTACGGCGTGCTTGCTTTTCTCGTCACACAGCGCTCGCGCGAGATCGGTATCCGGATCGCGTTGGGAAGCACCTCCCGCCGCATCTTCACACTCGTGCTCCGCGAAGGGATACTCCTTGTGTCCGGCGGCCTCGTTCTCGGATTCGCGGGCACCGTGGCGTTAGATCAGGTTCTGCAGAGCCAGATCTACGGTCTGGCAACGATGGACCCACTCGTGATGGGTGTGGTGATGATGATTCTCGGACTCGTCGCCCTAGCCGCTTGTTCGCTGCCAGCTCGGCGGGCAATGCATGTCGATCCGGTCACGGTGCTGAACCAGCAGTAACCTGGATGTGGTTGGTCCTTCGCGGGACCTACAACGAGCGCGGCGACTTTCTGATCGCTGACCGCGCTTTTTCGCAGACTGCGCGGGGAACCAGCTGCCCGAAGGGCCACTTTTTCGCAGCGCAGTCTGCGAAAAAGCCTAGATTCTTTTATGACGACAATAACCCACTCCGCTAGCTGGAGAAAGGAGAATATCGCTGGTATTTCCCGTACGAGAACCCGTATAATTCGCGCCCAATCGCCAGGTTCTCGCCAAGAGTCCTAAAAAACTTCGAAGAGACTTTCGTACCACCAAGGTGCTCAGGCTCGCCGGGACTGGTCAGATCGAAACCTTGATCCAGAAACGCCGCGATCTGCTCGAATGAACGGGAGTTTCGCTGCCAATCGAGGAAGTCAGGGTACGAAGTTGGCAGAGCGGAACTTGACGACGCCGTCGCCATGCGCAGGCCTAATTGCCACATCCTCACCGGAATTAGGAATCGCGGGTATAGTCAGTCAATCGAGAGACAGTGAGCCGCAATTGCTGCGGCAACGATTGGGAGCGTGCAATGGCGAAATTGCGAGACACTTAGACTTGCTGTAAAAGGTTCAGGGACTATACGCCGCTTGATCCGTCATCGTCGCAATCGCTTCCCCAACTATCACTTGAGCAACTGAAGCTGATTTCGGGCCTGAGCGTTCTTGGGATCGAGTTCCAGGGCCTTCTCAAGGTCGTTGATCGCGCCTTGCTTGTCGCCTTTCGCGTTTCTCGCTTGCGCCATCGCTTGATAGGTGCGCGCCGACTTCGGGTAGTACTCCAGATTGGCCTGCAGATAGGTGATCGCATCGTCGGGTTTCTTGGCCGTCATCGCGCGCTGCGCGATCGTCAGCAGGGCATTCTCGCTGAAGTCGTACTGCTGGCCGCCGTAGTACTGTGTGCGAAGCTCTCGGAATTTCGCGAGGCCGGCCGCGGCGCTGCCGCTCGCCGCGGCATCAGTGACGACGTCGGCGATCCCCCTTGGAATCGGAAGGCCGTGATGGCACATGCTGCAAAGGACGCGGATAGGCATCCCCGGATGGCCCTCGCCGGCCGTTGGTCCAGCCCCGGCCGGCTTGCCGACTATGGCCGGAAGCACAACGTTAATCGAATCCCTCAGCAGGATCATCTGACGCGCGACTCTCTTCTCCCGCTTGTCGTCGGACGCAAAGTCGAGTCGTCCGTCTCGCTCCACGTGACAGTAGTTGCACTGCACGCCGAGCGATTCGTTGAAGGCATTCATGAACTGAAGGACCACCGCCCGCGTCGTGTCCTTCGGCCAGACTTGCAGATTCGTCATAGGCGGTGGGGCCTGCTGGCCGCCGCCGGCTGGGGCCTGCGCCAGAACGGGCAAGCCGATGAGAAGAACAAACTCGAGGACTGCGATCCCGTATGCTCCTTTGCGTTTCATAGCTGCACCTCGATCACTGGAGTCTAAGTGCACAAGTTCGAACCGCAAAGTGAAAAATGCTGTCTGAGCGCGCCTCTTCCTATCAAAATCATTCGTCGCTGAAAACTCCCCTCCTCACGGAGCTCAGGGCTTTGCACAAAAAGTCACTTGCTGGTCCGCTTGATATCTTCATGTTCTTGACAGGACAGTGGACTCGGACTAAATTTGCACCAGTTTTCATTTGTTTTTTCATCAAGGTAAGAGCGGCCCATTCCCTCTAAATAGCGCTGCGAAAGGGTCCAATCCGATGACGATTCCCGCGACCCAGAATTCGAACCGCCCGAATCAGATCATCGCTTGGCATTGCGGGACAGGGCTCTCAGTTTCTTACGGACGCGAGCTAATAAGAAGGGATGTGAAATGAGCAAACGATCTCTCAAAGTCATCGGCGCACTGACGGTGATTCTCGGCGTGTTCGTGCTTCTGCAGCGGGCGGCGGTCCCTGTGACAGGCCAGGCCCCGACAGCGACGGCGAAAGCGGCTGGGCTTAAGACTCCCTGGGGCGACGCGGATCTCC
>QHXC01000025.1 GCA_003222815.1 Acidobacteriota bacterium
AGCAAAGAGCAAAACGGCCAACAAAGTTCTCATAAGTCCGCCATTAGTAGCAGAAGCGCATAGATGCGTCAACCAAATGTGGTGCCGAAGTGGCCGTGAATGGCGCCGATCACACCGAGCGAAAATCCGCGTAATCTGCGAAATCTGCGGGCCCTTATGTTATTCTCGATGGTTTTCAATGCACGACGGAATTTACGACAATATCTGTCAGATCATCGGGAGGACACCGATTGTGCGTCTGAATCGGATCCCGGAGGATGGGTGGTCGGAAATGCTGGCCAAATTGGAGGCTTTCAATCCCGGCGGTAGCGTGAAAGATCGGATCGGGCTGAGCATGATTGAGGTGGCCGAGCGCGAAGGCCGTCTGAAGCCGGGCGGTACGATTGTCGAGCCAACAAGCGGCAATACCGGGATCGGTCTGGCAATGGTCGGGGCGTCCAAGGGCTACAAGGTGATCCTGACGATGCCGGAAGAATACAGCGTGGAACGCATTACGCTCCTCCGCGCTTACGGTGCGGAGGTCATTCTCACGCCACGGGCGGATGCGATGCAAGGCGCGATCGACAAGGCGGAAGAAATTGTGCGCCGGCATCCGGACTATTTCATGCCCCAGCAGTTTCGGAATCCGGCGAATCCGGAAGTGCATCGCAAGACGACGGCGAGGGAAATTCTCGACGTCGTCGGCGAGAAGCTGGACGCGCTCGTCGTCGGTCTGGGTACTGGCGGCACGGCCACCGGCACCGGCGAAATTCTGAAGGAGAGGATCAAATCACTCCGGCTTTTTGGTGTGGAACCAGCCGAATCGCCCGTATTCTCCGGCGGAAAACCGGGGCCTCACCAGATTCAGGGGATCGGCGCAGGTTTTATTCCCGAGGTCTTTAATCGGAGGGTCGTCGATCGCTTCATTGCGGTTTCCTACGATGATGCACGTGCTGCGGCGCGCCGTTTGGCAGAACAAGAGGGGATTCTTTGCGGAATTTCCTCGGGAGCGATTCTACACGCCAGTTGTGAAGTTGCCCAGGAACTGGGCCGCGGAAAACGTCTGCTGGCCATCCTGCCGGATACGGGTGAGCGCTATCTCAGTACGGAGCTATTTTCATGAGGCGTGGGGGGACCGTATTCCTCTCCTGGACGAGGAGGGAGATACGTTGTCGCAACGAATAAACGATGTTTCCTGCAGGCGCTCTGTGCGTTCCCCTCACTCCAAAGAAATTGGACGACATCTTTACCGCCGACCTTTCCGGCGCAGATTGTGTTGAAATTCGGCTCGATTACCTGAGTGAGCCCCAGGAATCGATTCACGCGCGGTGGGACCGCTTGGCCGTCCCTGTCATCGCGACGTGCCGTGGGAAAGATCGCGGCGGGGAGTTTGACGGGTCGATCGAGGAGGAAATTCGGATTCTGGCTCATGCCGCCCGCCGCGGCGCCCAATTGGTAGACATTGATTACCGATTCGCGAAGCCCATGGCTGGGGCTGCTGTCATCGGCTCCTTCCACGATTTTGTCGCGACTCCTTCAGATATCGATTCCATTCTAAGCCGTGCGTGCGCCAGCCCCGCGCAAATCGCGAAGGTCGCAAGCATGGCGAATTCGTGGTCCGACAATCGGCGTCTGCTCGCTTTGAGTTCCCACTCATGGCCTAAGCCCGTGATCGTGGTAGGAATGGGAGAGATCGGCCAAGTCACACGAATAGTTGGCCCCGCACGTGGCAGCTTTTTGACGTATGCCGCGTCGACGAACGCGTCCGCTCCAGGGCAATTGACGGTTCGTGAGATGCACGACGTTTATCGATTCCGTCGCGTGAGTCGAACGACAAAGCTGATCGGCATCGTCGGAAATCCTGTGGGCCACTCGCTCTCGCCGGCGATCCACAATCGGGCATTCGAGGCGTTGAATCTGGACTTTGTTTACCTGAAGTTTCTGGCGCCCGATGTGAAGGATTTCTTCGAGAATGCCCGTGCAATCGGAATCGAGGGATTCTCCGTCACCATTCCGCACAAGACGGCAGTCGTTCCGTTTCTGGATGAGCAGACGCCGGAAGCTGCGGAAGCCGGAGCAGTCAACACCGTATTCTGGCGCCATGGCAAATGGATCGGCGATAACACCGATGTTCATGGAGTGCGTGCGGCATTGGCATCCGCCTCATTCGATCCGGCGAACAAGGCCGTTGTGATCCTTGGGCGTGGCGGGGCCGCAAAAGCGGCGGTAGTGGCCATGAAGGGCGCCAAGAGCATAACAATGCTTTCCAGGCACGAAGTTCCGGAGGCGCATAACTATAGATGCGATCTGCTGATTAACGCGACGCCCGTTGGCATGTTTCCAGCCGTCGACAGGACACCCGTGCATGGCCCGATTCAGGCGAATGTCGTGCTGGATATGGTCTATAATCCGCCAATAACGCGCCTGCTGAGATCCGCTGCGGACCAAGGAAAAACGGTCATCCAAGGCACGACGATGTTTCTAGCGCAGGCGGCCCGGCAATTCGAGATCTGGACCGGTCACCGCGCCCCCGCTGAAATCTTCGATGAGAAGTCGTATTCGATATGAACCGCAGCTATTCATTTAGAGTTCCGGCAAGCACGTCGAATTTGGGTGCGGGCTTTGATGCCCTCAGCCTGGCGTTGCAGAGGTACTTGAGGATCAGTCTCACGATTGAGCCCTCACCCGGCCGAAAGCCGAGCGAGGTTCTGCGGATCGACGTTCGCGGAGTGGATGCCCATTTAATACCGGCGTCGTCTGAAAACTTAATCCTGCGAGTGGCCTCCAACGTTGCCAGGGAGCGGAAGAAGGAGTTGCCGGGCTTTCGAATGGCAATCGACAACGAGATCCCGCTCGCACGCGGTATGGGCAGCAGCGCGGCGGCGATTATTGCGGGGATCACCTGCTATGAGCTGGCGGCGGAGGACAAGCTTTCTGATCAACAGATCTTCCGATACGCCTTCGAATTCGAACCGCATCCCGACAATCTCGCAGCTGCGCTTCAGGGTGGTTTGGTCGCTACAGCCGTAACAGCGGGCGGCGAAGTCCTGATCGCCAAGCTTGCGGTGGCTGGCGGGATCCTGCCGGTGCTTGTGATTCCGGCGTTTGAACTGTCAACCGAGAAGGCGCGCGCAGTCTTGCCACAGATGTATTCGCGGCCGGATGCGGTGTACAACATTCAGCGTTCCGCGCTCACCATCGCGGCGTTGACCTCGGGAAACTGGCCCATGCTCGGCGAAGCGATGCGCGATCGTATCCATCAGCCATATCGCGCTCGGCTCATCCCAGGTTTGGAAGAGATACTCGGGTTGACCACGCCGGGCTTAATCGCCGTTGCTTTGAGCGGCGCCGGCCCAACGGTTCTCGGATTCGCCCGGCCTGAAGATGCGGAGACCGCCGGCCGCGCGATTGCAGGTGTGTTTGAGAAACATGGAGTGCAAGCGACTCCGGTTACCGTGGATATTGATACGGAAGGAAGGATTATTGAACCGTAAACGCGGGCTAAAGCCCGCGACTACACTTGAGGTGTGATTTTTGAAGGTGCATGTAGTCGCGGGCTTTAGCCCGCGTTTAAGATCAAAATAGGAATCATCACATGAAGAAACTCAGAGTTGGGATTCTCGGTGCTACGGGAACGGTTGGCCAGCGCATGATTCAATTGCTGGAGCGGCATCCCTGGTTTGAAGTGTCTGCTGTTGCGGCCTCCGACAATTCGGCCGGCAAAAATTATGCGCAGGCTTCGCGATGGATGTTGGAAATGCCGATTCCAGAACCCGTTGCAAGCATGACCGTGCAACCCTGCCAGCCCGGTTTGGACTGTGATTTCGTGCTGTCCGGGCTGCCGTCGTCGGTTGCGGAGGACACGGAACTGCAACTGGCGAAGGCCGGTATGCCAGTGGTCAGCAATGCATCCAGTCACCGGATGAAGCCGGACGTACCTCTGCTCATCCCGGAAATCAATCCGGATCATCTTGACGCGGTCGAGCTTCAGAAGAAACGGATAGGCAGCCGTGGCTTCATCGTGACCAATCCCAACTGTTCTACGATCGGTCTTGTCTTTCCGATGGCCGCGCTCGATCGAAAGTTCAAGCTTGAAGCCGTTCACGTTGTGACGATGCAGGCCCTATCCGGCGCGGGTTATCCGGGTGTTGCATCGCTGGACATCATTGATAACGTTCTTCCCGCGATCGATCTCGGAGGTGAGGACCATAAAATTGAGACCGAACCCTTGAAGATTCTGGGCCGGTGGCGCAACAACCAGTTTGCTAACGCTCCGATCCGGATCAGCGCAATGACGCACCGGGTGAACGTTCGCGACGGTCATCTTGAAGCGATTTCGGTCCAACTCGCCACTAAGGCCACACGTGAAGATGTCGAAGGGGCTATCCGCGACTTCACTTCGCCCATCGACGAGTTGGGTCTGCCTTCAGCACCACGGCCCGTGATGCTTCTGGAGTCTCACATCCAGCGTCCGCAACCGCGCCTCGATCGTGACCGCAGCCAGGGGATGGCAGTTGTCGTTGGTCCCGTCAGCCCGTGCGCAGTCCTCGACTACAAGTTCCGCGTGCTGAGCCACAACACCATTCGCGGAGCTGCCGGCGCCGCGATTCTCAATGCGGAGCTCATGTACCGTAAAGGTCTTATCGGATGAAGGCATTCACCCAGATCCCTCCGGGGACGCAGATTCTCATCGGACGCGCCGCTCGACGGCGCCGCGTTCTGGAACGAGTGATCTGTTCTGTGTTCGAGGGCTGGTCGTATGAAGAAATCATTCCGCCGATCTTTGACTACTACGATGTCTTCATCAAAGGCATGGGCACTGGTCCTGAAGAGCAGATCTATCGCTTCATCGACCGGGAAGGCAACATCCTCGCACTTCGGCCGGAATTCACCTCACTCGTTGCAAAAACAGTTGCGACGCGCCTCGCTTCTGCTCCCCGGCCGATTCGGCTTTTCTATTCTGGAGAGGTCCTACGCTTTGAGAAGCCCAAAGGCGGCCGGCAGCGGGAATTCGCTCAAATTGGAATCGAGCATTACGGTGGAATCGGGAAAACTTCAGACGTCGAAGTCCTGCTGATCGCGGTCGAGGCGTTCCAGCGGCTCGGTGTTCCGGCGTTTCAGATCAATTTGGGAAGTGTGGATTTCTTTGGTGGAATTGTCGATCGGATGGAATTGCCCGCAGGACAAATAGGGGAACTCAAAGATATACTCAACGTAAAGGACCAGTCCGGACTTGAAGCACTGCTTGAGACACTGCCTTTGGGAGATCGGCGCAAGGAAATACTGCGAGCCATTCCGCATTTAACCGGAGGAAGAGCCATTATCGAGGAAGCGCGACAGCTTGTGCGGAATCCCCGATCGGTTGAGGCTCTGGATCATCTCGAGCATATCTATTCTATCTTTGAACGTTTTGATCTTGCACAACACTTGACGATTGACCTGGGCGAGATCCGCGGATTCGATTATTACACCGGCATCCTGTTCCGAGCCTATGTGCGTGATCTCGGATTCGAGGTCGCCAGCGGCGGCCGCTATGATGGCCTGCCTTCTGCGTTCGGAGAAGATCTTCCAGCCGTCGGCTTCTCGTTCAGCTTGGATCGCCTCGAACAAATGGTCACGCCGGCATTGAGTATGCCGGATCCAGACGCGATTTCGATCGACGCTGATAACGGTTTCGAGCAAGCCCTTCAGCATCGACGATTGGGCAAGGCGGTGAAGCTATGCTTGTGATCGCGTTATGCAAGGGAAGATATTTGGAGCCGTCGCTGTCCATGCTGTCTCGAGCAAACATTCGCTTTCCGGACTATGTGGAGTATGGCGCAGCCGACGTTGGTGTCGCCGGGCGCGACGTGATCATGGAGTCGCGGGCCGATCTTCTGCAACCACTAGATTTGAACTTCGGTCACTGTCGGATTGCGGTTGCCGGACCTGAGGGTGCACACTCCATCAACGGATCGGATCACCCCACAGTCCGCGTTGCTACGAAATATCCACGTATTACGCTGGATTACTACAACACGCGAGGCATTCCCGTGGAGATCATTGCGCTTTCGGGATCCATCGAGCTCGCCCCATTGATTGGCTTGGCCGATCGAATTGTAGATCTTGTGGAGACCGGACGAACTTTGAAGGAAAACGGACTCGAGATCGTGGAGATTATTGCTGAAAGTTCCGCCCGTCTTCTGGTGAATCGCGCCGGGTATCAAACCAAGCGTGAAGAAGTGCTGGGCATGATACACGCCTTAGAGAAGGTCGTTCAATGCGAATCGTCGATTTAACGGCTGAACTGCGTTTAAGCGACGTGGATGCATTGCTCACCACCGACGAGGTAGAGCAAAGTGTCGAAAAGGCAGTTCAGGGCATCTTGCAGGATGTGCGGCGGCGCAAAGATCAGGCTGTGTGTGAATATACGAAGCGATTTGATGAGTTCGACCTCAGCGCGGAACGGATGCGAGTCCGCCAGGAAGACATTCGCGAATGTGCAGAGGGCGCCGATGATGAACTGGTGGAAATCCTCCGTAAGGCCATTCATAACATCCGCGATTTCCACGAGCACCAGATTGAAGAATCCTGGGAATACTATGCGGGCGACGGCGTGAGACTGGGGCTGCGCCAGACTCCGATCGCTTGCGCCGGCATTTACATTCCAGGTGGTAAAGCCGCATATCCGTCGTCGGTGTTGATGAATGTTATTCCGGCGCAGGTCGCGGGAGTCGAGAGAATTGTCATTGTGACGCCCCCACGGTCGCTCGAAGAAAATCCTCTTGTCGCTGCCGCGCTGACACTCCTGGATCTCCATGAGGTGTACCGCATTGGAGGGGCGCAAGCGATTGGCGCTCTTGCTTACGGGACCGAAACGGTTCCGAAGGTGGAGAAGATCGTCGGGCCAGGAAATCAGTACGTGCAGTCCGCGAAGCGGCAAGTCTACGGGATTGTGGACATCGATATGATCGCCGGGCCAAGTGAAGTGGCAGTCGTAGCCGACGAAACCTGTGATCCCTCGTGGATTGCGGCAGATTTGCTTGCTCAGGCTGAGCATGATGAAATGGCGGGCGTGTGGCTGATCTGCTGGTCGAAAGAAGTCGCTGCCAATGTTTTCGATCAGATTCAGGCGCAACTGGAAACGTTGGATCGAAGCGCCATTGCTCGAATGGCGGTCGTCAACAACGGGATCACTTTTGTTGTGAAGGACGCAGAGGACGCGATCAACCTCGTGAATCACATTGCGCCGGAGCACGTCGAGGTGCTGATGGCCGAACCCGAGCACGTCACCGACAATATCAAAAACGCCGGCGCCGTTTTTATTGGCCGGTATGCGCCTACTGTGGTGGGCGACTACTTTGCAGGCCCGAGCCACGTGCTGCCGACAAATCGGACGGCGCGCTTCTTTTCGCCGCTGGGAGTTCCCGATTTCTTGAAACGTACCAGCATCATCCGGTACTCCGGGCGCGCGATCGAGCGGTTTGGAGAAATGATAGAAAAGTTTGCGATCGCTGAGGGACTGACTGGACATGCGAAATCGATCACCATCAGACGCCGTCAAGCCTGAAGTTCGCGGACTCACCGCGTATACGCTGAAGCACTTCGAGGCCGACGTCAAGCTCGACCAGAACGAGAACCCTTACGAGCTTCCGCTAGATCTGAAGCGAGAGATCGTGGACCGGGTTCTGCGCCGCCCATGGGGACGTTATCCAGAGTTTGTGCCGGCGGCCGTCATCAAGACTCTGGCGAAATTTTCAGGTTGGCATGAGGACGGCATTCTGGTTGGGAACGGATCCAACGAATTGATTCAGGCTACGCTCACGGTCACCCTCGGACCGGGCAGAAGCCTGGTGGCGCCACAGCCAACATTCATGCTCTATAAATTGATGGCCACCGCGCTGCAGGCGCGGGCGATCGATGTGCTTCTGAAACCCGAGGACCTGACATTCGATGTTGACGCGCTGATTCTCGCGGCCCGCTCTTCGGATGTGGTTGTTGTTTGCAGCCCTAACAATCCGACTGGAACCCCTCTCGAGCATGACGCGCTTGTCGGCGTGCTGAAGAACGCCAGAGGGCTGGTCCTGGTCGACGAAGCGTACCACGAGTTCAGCGGCCAGACGGCGTTGCCGTTGCTTGCCAACCACGCCAATCTCGTGGTTCTGAGGACCTTTTCGAAAGCGTTGGCAATGGCCGGCTTGCGTTTCGGCTACCTGATGGCACATCCGGAGATCGCGCGGGAGATTTACAAGGCCAAGCTTCCGTATAACGTGAACATCTTCACCCTGACTGCGGCGGATCTTGTCATCGAAAGGCGAGCGGCTCTTGCTGAAGCTATTTCGAGACTCATTCAGGAACGCGAGCGGGTAACCGCCGAGCTTCAAAAGCGGCCGTCCGTCCACGTGTTCCCGTCGAAAGCAAATTTCGTCTTGATCAGGACGGCGAAGCCCGCCCGCGAGTTGTTTGATGCGCTATATAAGCAGGGTGTGCTGGTTCGGGATGTGAGCTCATATCTACTGTTGGAGCGGTGTTTGAGAGTGTCGATCGGCTTACCGGAAGAAAATGACCGGTTTCTTCAAGCGCTCGACGGGGCTCTGGAGAACAAGTCATGAATCCAAGAATCGCGGCAAAATCCCGGAAGACCAACGAAACGGATATTCGCATCAACTTCAACCTGGACGGTAAGGGCGAATATCGCATTGCAACCGGTATACCGTTTTTCGATCACATGCTGGCCCAACTGGCACGGCACGGGCACTTCGATTTGGAGATCGATGCAAAGGGTGATCTTGAGATCGATGGACACCACACGGTCGAAGATGTGGGTTGGGTTCTTGGACAGGCGCTACAGGAAGCTCTCGGCGACCGCCGCGGAATCGTTCGATTCGGGCACGCCTACGTGCCGCTGGATGAGGCGCTCACGCGTGTGGTGATCGATCTCTCAGGCCGGCCTTACCTCGTTTACAAGGTGGAATTCCGGGCCGTGCGGATCGGTGAACTTCAGACGGAGCTGATTGAAGAGTTTCTGAAGGCATTCGTGCAGGAGGGACGTTTTAACCTGCACGTCGAAAACTGGTACGGACGGAACCAGCACCACATCGCGGAAACCGTGTTCAAAGCTACTGCTCGCGCCCTGCGCATGGCGACGCGAGTGGAGCACGCGGAAATTCCGTCGACCAAGGGGGTTTTGTGAATGTCTCGGGTCGCAGTGAATCATGATCACTGTCGTTGACTACAAGCTAAACAATCTCCGCAGCATCGAGAATACGCTGCGGCGGCTCGGGCACGAGGTAAAGGTGACGTCCGATCCCGCAGACGTGCAAGCGGCGACGAAGCTCATCCTCCCCGGCGTTGGCGCATTTCGCGACGCCATGGCGAACCTTCGGGAGTACGGACTTCTCGAGCCTTTCGTCGAAAAAGTGAAGGCCGGAACTCCGGCGTTGGGAATCTGCCTGGGGATGCACTTGCTGTTCACGGAGAGTGAAGAATTTGGTTTGCACCGCGGGCTGGACTTGCTGAAAGGTAGGGTAATCAAACTCCCAACGAATCTGCGTGTGCCGCACATGGGTTGGAATCAATTGCACCCGAAGCGAGCAGACGCGCTGACCGAGGGCGTGCGTTCCTCGAGCTTCGTCTATTTCGTCCATTCTTATTATGTGGAGCCGGAATCGCCGGATATCGTCCTCGCCACGACGGACTATGAAATCGAATTTCCCGCTATCGTTCATTCCAGCAACGTTTGGGCTACACAGTTCCATCCCGAGAAGAGCCAGCGTGTGGGAGAGCGGCTCCTCGAAAATTTTGCGCGGCTATGAAGATCTACCCGGCAATTGATATTCTCGCCGGAAAAGCGGTTCGCCTGAAACGAGGCCGGTTGGACCAGGCTACCGTTTACGGAGATCCTCTCGAAATGGCCGCAAAATGGGTTGGAAAGGGTGCCGAATGGTTGCACGTTGTGGACCTGGACGGCGCATTTGAGGGTGAACCGAAAAATATCGCTCTGCTCTCCCAGATGGCGGCCGCCGTGCCTTCGGCCAGGGTTCAAGTTGGGGGTGGGATTCGGAGCATGACCGTTGTCGAGAGACTTCTCGATTCGGGCATTTGGCGAGTTGTTCTGGGAACTGCTGCAGTACGGGATCCGGAATTTGTGAGGCGGGCGCTAAAGGAGCGGGAACACCATATTGCTGTCGGTATCGACGCTCGTGACGGCAGCGTGCAGGTTTCCGGCTGGACCGAGGATTCGCACATCGGGGCCATCGAGTTGGCTCAGAAGCTCCAGGGTCTCGGGGCACGTGTGGTGATCTACACGGACATTTCGCGTGATGGCGTATTGGAAGGGCCGAACGTTCAGGCAACGAAAGAGATGCTCGAAAGCACGGAGTTGTTCGTCA
>QHXC01000026.1 GCA_003222815.1 Acidobacteriota bacterium
AAACGACGAACAGAATGACGAGAATGATCAACAGAATCGAAAATATGAGCCGACGGAGCCAACGTACTATAGTCACACGATTCATTCTTCCACCACGTAACTGGCGAGGATTGGCCTTTGGCCTTCTTCACGGATCTCATAGGTCACCTTGAACGGCGGTGTCGCCTGAATGCTTCCTTCGAGAAAATACCGTTTCTTCTCGGCCGCCTGTACCGGGCCAGTCAGAAGAATCGTCAATGGAAGGGCATGCCCCCGCTGCATGATGAGCAGTCTACGGCCGAGGAAAGCCGCCATCACTTCCGCCGGTTTTGGTGGTTCAATTTTTGCAGTCAGATCGACTGGAATTTCCTGCACTGCGCCCGTTCCGGTATTTTCGACCACGAGCGAAAGCGCCTGCTGATACAGGTTCTCATCCCGGACATCCATCTTGCGGTCCAGCTCAATGCGCCACTTTAGATGAGAATAGTCGGCCCGGGTCTGCCGCGGCCCAATTGCCCAGCCAACAAACAGGGATATCAGAATCAAGAAATAAGGATAGGGCGTCTTTAAATGCAATGTCTTTACGATCTTCGCGAGGCGAGGGTGCTCTCGCGGCCCGAGCCGCTTACCGCATTTCGCGCAGAAAAGACTGTCGTCCGGAATGTGTGCACCGCAGTATCTACAGAACATCTATAAGCCACCCTTGAGCACAACTTTGAGCCGGGAATTGCGCGAATTACGCGAGTGGGCCGCTTCCATTACAGTAGTTTCGGACAGAAGGAATTCGTTGCGACCCATTCGCGTAATTCGCGCAATTCGCGGCTCAGTTCCCATCGGATATCCAATTTCTCGGTTGAAAAAAATCCAGATCCTTCGCCTCACGAGATCCAGGCTCCGGCTTGTAATCGTAAACCCAACGCACGAGCGGCGGCAGGCTCATCAGGATCGATTCAGTTCGACCGCGCGTTTCCAGCCCGAAGATCGTGCCGCGGTCATAAAGAAGATTGAACTCCACGTACCGTCCCCGGCGATACAATTGGTATTCTCGTTCGTGTTCTCCATAAGGCATGCCCAGGCGGCGTTTGACGATGGGTAAATACGCATCCAGGAACGAATCCCCAAGGTCACAAACGAACGAGAAAGTCTTTTCGGGATCGCCCTGTATGTAGTCAAAAAACACGCCGCCGATGCCGCGCATTTCGCCTCGGTGCTTGAGCGTGAAATATTCATCGCACCACTCCTTGAACCGCAAATAAAAGTCCGGGTCATGCCGATCGCAGGATTGCTGAATCGTGCGATGGAAGTGGACAGCATCCTCAGCAAATGGGTAGCAGGGCGACAAATCCATGCCGCCGCCAAACCATGCCGCGTCGCCTTTCTCGAGATATCGGAAATTTGCATGGACGGCGGGAACCATTGGGCTCCATGGATGAAAAACGAGCGAAACACCCGTCGCAAAAAACGAGGTGCCGCTGCCCAGCGGAATCTTTGACGCGAATTGCTCCGGCAGGTTGCCGTGAACAGACGAAAAATTCACGCCGGCCTTTTCGAAAACTGAACCCTGTTCGAGAATTCGCGTCCGGCCTCCGCCGCCCCCTTCACGAGACCACGCGTCTTCGCGAAAGGAGGCGCTGTCGAGTTCTTCGATTCCATGCGAGATTCGATCCTGCAAGCCGTTGAAGTACAACTCCGTCTTTTCACGCCAGGTCATTCCGAGGATTATATAATTACAACGTTGCAGTCAGTCGAGAGGAGAAGATTGCGATCTCCTTCGCCCAAACCGTCGAACAACCGCAATGATGCCTGAAAGCGCGGCCAAGACCGCGACCAATGAAAGGGAACGATGGCTTTTCTGTCCCACAATGATCAGAACGAAATCAAACGTCTGTTTGAGCAATTGAGCGGCGACGTCCGGTTGATTCACTTCACGCAGCGGGAATCGCCGCTATTCCTACCTGGGCAAGAATGCGAGACCTGCAAGGACACACGTCTTCTCCTGGAGGAGATTGTGGGGTTGTCGGACAAGATCCATTTGGAAGCCCACGACTTCGTCGCGGAGAACGAAATTGCGCGCGAGCACGCGATCGACCGCATTCCCGCATTGGTCATGACTGCTGATGGCGTGAAGGGTAAGGTGCGTTACTTCGGGATGCCGTCAGGCTATGAATTTTCTGTCTTGCTCGGCAGCCTTGTGGACGCCTCACTGGGGAAGAGCGCTTTATCCGAGGAAACCGTGAAGGTTTTGCAAGGACTGGACAAGGACCTTCACATCCAGGTCTTCGTTACTCCGACTTGACCGTATTGTCCGCCGGTGGCCAGGTTGGCCCACAAGATGGCGATTGAAAATCCGCGGATTGTAGCGGACGTTGTTGAAGTGAACGAGTTCCCGCATCTTGCCCAGCGGTACGCCATTCGCGGCGTACCGAAGACCGTAATCAATGAGACCGTGGAGTTCGTCGGCAGCATTCCTGAATCACAATTTGTCGAACATCTCCAGCGCGCCTCTTCACCATCCACAAGCTGACACATGAAATCGGATATCGATCGTTACGTTGAATCAATTCGGCCCGAATTCGAAGCGAAGCTCAAGGAGTGGGTCGAAATTCCAACCATCAGCGCTGAACCCGGCCACAGACCGGACATTGAGCGCGGCGCCGACGCCGCAGTGCAGTACCTGCGTGCGCTTGGCGCTGACACCGAAAAAGTCCAGACGCCCGGGCATCCTGTGGTCGTCGGAAAATTCATGACAGACAAAGACCGGCCGGTGGTCACCATCTACAACCATCTGGATGTTCAACCAGCCAATGAGCCTCAATGGTTACGCGCCCCCTTCGTGTTCCACAAAGATGGAGACCGTTATATCGGCCGCGGCGCGACTGACGACAAGGGACCTGCTCTGACGGCGCTGTTTGGAGCACGATACGCGGCAGAACACAGAATACCAATCAACATCCAATTTGTTTGGGAGCTTGAAGAGGAAATTGGTAGTCCGAACTTCGAGCACTTCATGAAGAACAAGTTCAAGGACCTCGCGACCGATTCCGTCGTTGTCTCCGACACGATTTGGATTTCCCGTGGACGTCCTGCGGTCGCCTACGGGCTGCGGGGGTTGGTTCCGATCCGGCTTATTTTGGAGACCGGAACCAAAGACGTTCATTCCGGAGTCACGGGGGGTGCGGCGAGAAACCCGATCACCGAACTGTGCCAGTTGATCTCAGACTGTTACGACGCCACTTCAGGAAAGATCCGAATTCCGGGCTTTTACGATGAGGTAGCGAAACTCTCCAAGACCGAGATGAAAAACTTTCTTGCCTCAGGCTTCAGTGTGAAGCGCTTCAAGGAAGACCACGAGCTTCGGAAAATGCGAGATGGCGATGCCGCCGACGTGGCTTGCCGAATATGGGCGCGGCCAACCTTCGAGGTGCACGGAATTGTTGGCGGCTATACCGGCCCTGGCGTGAAGACCGCAATTCCGTACCGCGCCGAAGCGAAGGTCAGTATGCGTCTGGTCCCCAATCAGAATCCCGAAAAGGTTTACCGGCTGGTCCGGAACTTCATCAAGAAGCGGAATCCGGATGTAGAGGTGCACCCCGAGTCGTTCCTCGCTCCTTATGTGGGGCCGCATTCCGGCCCCTACGCCGACGCCGCCCGCGATGCGATGCGCATCGCTTTCGGCAAGAATCCGGCGTTCGTTCGCGAGGGAGGCTCGATCGGCGCCGTTGTGACGATGCAAAAATACCTGAGAGCGCCCATCGTTTTCCTGGGCCTAAGCTTGCCGGAACACGGCTACCACGCTCCAAATGAAAATTTCGACTGGGAGCAGGCGTCCGGCGGAATGCGGATGTTCGCGAGGTACTTCGAGACAATCTCACAAATGTGATCCGCCGCCAATGTCGATCAACCTGCCGTTCGCTCCAGCCGTTTTGCGGTGAGCTGTTCAATCAATGTCGCAAGTGCGGTGGCGTCCACCGGTTTGCCCAGATGCGCGGTGAGGCCCTTTCCACTTCTGGCCACGGGAATTTTTACCCGCAGACGCACCTGGATTTCCACGACTCTGCCTATTCCAATTCCAATAAACTCTTGATTCTGCACTGAGGTTCGATTGGTAGACCTCGTGCACAAGAAGGGCGAACTTTCGCGGTGGAGAATGGAGTTCACCGGGACGACATCCAGACAAAATGCGAAACGCATTACTGAATGAAGCTCGCGACATCCCTGTTTTTCAAGCCGAACTCGTCCGCCTGGTGTCGGCGGAATTACAGGGCGTCGGAGTCTTCTTCGGTCTAATGGATGGCTCAAAAGAGGTCCCGCTGCCATCTTGGGTGAAGTCCCACCTTGACCGCCATCCGGGCTTGTACAAAAAGCTGGAACTGAGCGAACTGGTTGGTATTAGCCACAACGAAGATCATCCGCCACCGCGGCCCGCGGGTTCCGCACGATCCAATATCCGTTTGATTCCGATTGTCAATGAGACGGTGCTGTACGGTGCGATCGGTCTAGCCGGCGTCGCAGAACATGAACGTTGGCGAATTCCATCTGTCCGGAATTTACGATGTGGTCGGAAGGCACGGAGGACGAGTTTTTGTGAGCAAGGCCGGCGAAGGCTGGACGTTCCTATTCACTTTGCCAGCCGTCATCTCTGACGACGAGGAGAACTTTGACAATGAACAAGCGATCAATTCTGGTCGTAGACAACGATAGGAGTATACGGGAATATCTTGCGACGTTCCTTGCTGCAAGGGGCCACACCGTCGAGTGCTTCGGGTCCGGTGATGAGACCATCGAACGCCTAGCGTCTGGTTTTTCCCCTTCACTGATGATGCTGGATATCATGCTTCCCGGTAAGGATGGTCTCGAAGTTCTCTCAAGTGTCAAGTCCATTTACCCTTCGATGCCGATCATTACCCTGTCCGGCATTGGTCAGATCAAGACTGTTGTTGAAGCCATGAAGATGGGAGCCTCGGACTACCTCACAAAACCTTTCGAGGAAGAAGCGCTGGAGCTCGCGATTGAGAACGTGCTCGAAAAACAGCGGTTGAAGGAGGAAGTCAAAACACTCAAACAGCAACTGGCATACATCGAGCATGGGAACATTCTTACCTCGAATCCCCAAATGCTTCGGATCATCGACATCGCTCGTCACGTTGCGGGGACGGATGTCCCGGTGTTGATACTTGGTGAGTCGGGTGTCGGCAAGGAAGTCGTCGCCAGCTTCATTCACGAACAGTCCGGCCGCTCCGACGGGCCATTCGTTAAAGTCAATTGTGCGGCCTTGCCTCACGAGCTGTTGGAGTCTGAGCTTTTTGGTTACGAGCGCGGTGCGTTCACAGGTGCAATACGCGACAAAATCGGAAAATTTGAGCAGGCGGACAAGGGAACAATGCTTCTCGATGAAATAGGAGAAATGAGCCCGCATCTCCAGGCGAAGCTGCTGCACGTGTTGCAGGACGCGGAATTCAGCCGTCTTGGAGGTAAGAAACCCGTAAAAGTGAATGTTCGCGTGCTTGCAGCCGCAAACAAGAAAGTCAAAGAAGCGGTGCTGAAGGGTGAGTTCCGCAATGACCTCTACTTCAGGCTGAACGTGATCAAGTTCGAAGTTCCCCCTCTACGCGAACGCCGCGAAGACATTCCGTTGCTGTGCAACCATTTCCTCGAGGAGTATCGAGAGCGGTACCAGAGTCCCGTACAGCAGATCCCAAAGGAACTGATGGAACTACTTCTGCGATACGACTGGCCGGGCAATGTGCGGCAACTGGAGAATGTCGTGGGCTGGCCATGCCGCGGAGATAGCCGAAAAGGAATTCGTCCTGCGCGTTCTCGCAGAAACCACCTAGAATCGCAAAGAATCCGCGCGCCGATTGAAGGTCTCCTACAAAGCGCTCCGGAACAAGCTGAAGAAATGGCAGCTTGTGAGGGAACGGCCGCAGGAAGTAGTTCGAACTTTGGTCAGGAGCGCGTAGCCGCTATTCCCCTGTTGGAGGTTTCTCAGAACCTAGCACGTGACGCGTCAACAGCTTTCCATCCGGAGTTGTGATCCGGACGACGGCGTAATATCGACCTCTTCCGCACTCCGGATTGTTGCCCAGCCGGCCTTCACCGCCACGTCATTTGCCGCCTCATCGGGTGCCAACGCCAACCTGATTTTCACCGGCCGGTCAGGCATCAGGTAGCATTCGAATGAACTGCCTGCGCCCGCCGATTTACCGCGCTCGTCGATGAAACTGGCGTTCATCGGCTCACCTTTGTCTGTAAACACATTGACGGTGACACGCGTTTCGTTGCTTGCTGTAATCGTAAAAACCGTTTCGTAACGGGACGTTCCAGTTCCGATGAGGATGTGCCCGTAAAGAATGCTGGGGAAGTATCGTACTTCTCCGCCGAAGGGAAGAAGTAATAACAACACAGAGAAGAACTTCACGGTTTCACTACATCCCAGTACGAGGACAGTGAACGCGAATCATATTGATCAAGAAATTTTGTCATGGGCTGCACAAGCGAAGTGGAGCGATGGCCGCTCACATTGAGGGGATGGGGCCGGCCGTATGTCGGAAAATAAGATCGGATAAAAACGGAGTCATCAGCGATTGGAAGGCCTCGCAAGTTGGCAATGTAGCGCACCCAGGTTGAGCGGCCAAAGAGATAGAACTCGACGTTCGAAGTGTAAAAGACCGAAAGCCGGAGTCCATTCGCTCTGAGAAATCCCGACACCGCTTTGAATGCATGCGGCCCGGCGAAATCTCCAACGATGGGGATAAGGCGGTTGTCCGCCTGGAAGTTCTTCAGCCACTGAAACAGTTCTTGCGAAGACAGGTAGTTCTGCTGGCGGCCCTGCCGGTCCGTTTCCAGGAGGATTTCCTCAAAGGTTGGGTAGTTGAGGGCGTTTCCACGGCCGAGAGATGAAAACCGGAGGTCGAGGCCTTCTTCCCAGAATGTCCGGTAGATGTAATCGACCTTGGAGATATCGTCCGTTGTGAGTTTCAACCTGTACTTTCTGGTCAACAGGTCTTTAACAGCCGCAAGATTTCTCTGAAACAACTTTTCGCTCGACGGTGCCCGACGTACAGCAGCGAGAAGATCTTCGAAAGAGGCGCCTGGCTTCACGGGGGGTGTTTCCTTTGAGAACAGGAGCGACAGGTACTCCACCCGATTCGACGACATCACAAACAATGCCTTGAACAGCAGATGCTGGAGCATATTCTGCCTTCGAATATCCGTAATGATCGCCAATGACGGACGGGTGTGAACAATGTAAGAAAGGTTCTGGTCCGGGCCGACACCCAAATAAATGCCCCCGGGTTTGACGCGCTGGCGCAGATCGGGGATGACGTGAAGATACGACGTCTCGTTCGAAATGAAATTATCGGAATCGAAATAGCCTTCCGGTTCTGACCATTCATCAATGTACCGGCCGAACTGCTCAATCGAGACCTGAACGCCGGCAGCAGCACGCGGCGGCTCCGGAGACCAAGGAATCGTGCCTGTCGTCAGCAGCAGCGCCAGAACCAATCCTAGACCGAATACGGATGTTCTGTTGAACTTCAGGTTCGAGCTCATATGCAGTTGCAAAACACTATACCGCGGAAATCAGATTTCGGAATTCGGAATTCGGATTTACAATGGACCCGGTGATGACGCATATGGCTCCCGTAGTTCGTGATTTTCAGATCCGTCCGGCCACCTCGCAGGACATGGACCGGCTTTGTGAACTGGCCGGCCAGCTGCTCTCGAAAATTCATGCCGAAGGAACCGTAAAAGATGCCCAGCGCATCTTCGAGCGCACAATGAAATCCAGTGATCTAGGGACCGTGCTGGTGGCTGAGCACGAGTCGGGTCTATGCGGTTATGCGTACGCTGCGTACGAATGGAGGGCGGAGTTTGGCGGCGAAACGATGGACGTTGTCGCTCTTTTCGTCGAGGAACAGTGGAGAAGCAAGGGAGTCGGCAGAAGCCTGGTGGCTGCCCTTTTGGACAAGGCCCGCGAACGTGGCATCCATCGAATCAGCGCCGAGGTCCATCCTGGTAATTTCGCCATCGAGCGGACGCTCGAATCGACCGGCTTTGATCCCGAGCGCCGTACGCTCTGGGGCCTCCGGATTTGAAACAGTAAACGGGCATGAAGTGGCTTGTTGCGAAGCCTGACTCCTGGGATGGCAAAACGGCAATCATCCTTGCCCACGGCGCAGGGCAGGGAATGCACTCGCCGTTTATGACTTATTTCCACACCGAGCTGGCAAGATGTGGGTTTCTCACCGTCAAATTCAACTTTGACTATATGGACGAGCAGAAGAAAGCTCCCGATCCGCAGCCGAAGCTTCAGGCCCGTTATCGCGCTGTTGTCAGCGAAGTTGTCGAAGAACACAAACCGAAACGCGTCATCATCGGTGGAAAATCCATGGGCGGCCGAGTCGCGTCCTATATTGCCGGAGACATTTCTGTCGTGAATGGGCTTGTTTTTCTAGGCTATCCCCTCCATCCTCCCGGCAAGCTCGATCAGCTTCGCGACCAGCATCTTTATGGTCTCGAACGGCCGATGCTCTTCATCAGCGGTACAAAAGACACATTTGCCGAGCGGCGCCTACTGGAAGACGTTGTCCGGAGAACCGGCGAGCGGGCCACGCTGGTCTGGATCGAGGGCGGTGACCACTCGTTAAAGAAAGGACGGAGGGACAAGGAATCGCTTCAACATGCGGCTGGTCATGTTGCCCAATGGGTAGACGGACTGACAGAGTCCCAATAGGTTAGCGTCGGGCCCATGAGCCAGCCGTAGAGGCATTGGCCCCTCCACCACGCTTACTGCCGAACTCTGACGCTCTGCCTTGAGGCCGGAACATACATTCGGGAAGCGTATTCCTTTACCATCCGCCTGGCAGAAAATCGGGGAACGATCGAGCGGATGGACTCCTTCAACATCTGGATCCAACCATGGGGAAAACCGTTCTGGTCACGCTCGTAAAACAGTGGAATGATCTGCTGCTCGAGGAGCCGGTAGAGAGACTCGGCGTCACTGGCGTCATCGTAGTGAACATCCAGATCTTCCGGTGGGTCGCCGATGGCCCAACCATTATTTCCGTTGTAGCCTTCGTACCACCAGCCGTCAAGCACGCTGACGTTCAGGACGCCATTCATCGCAGCCTTCTGCCCGCTCGTACCGCAGGCCTCCAGCGGAGGACGCGGATTGTTTAGCCAGACATCGACACCTTGTGTGAAGAAGTGCGCCGAGTGCATTTCGTAATTTTCAACGAACGCAACATGGCCGGCCATAGCGTTATCGGCGGCAAGCGAATAGATCTGGTGGATGAGATGCTTTCCGTGTTCGTCGGCAGGATGAGCTTTTCCCGCGAAGACGATCTGCACGGGACGCCATCTATCGAGCATTAAGGCGCGAACACGATTCAAATCGTGGAAGAGCAACGCTGCCCGCTTGTACCCGGTGAACCGGCGCGCGAAACCGATGGTCAGCGCATCCGGGTCGAGCAGCGTGCCCATGGCGATCACCTGTCGCGGGTCCACGCGGTCCTCCGACCATCGCGCCCGGGCGCGCTCCCGTGCAAAGGCCAGAAACTTTCGCTTGAGAAAGAGACGGACGTTCCACAGGTCTTCGTCGGGGATATCCATCACCCGATTCCAAAATGCGATATCGTCATGCCGCTCGACCCACTCCGGGCCGAGGTACCGATCGAGGAGCAGGCTCAGTTCCGGTGCGATCCACGTCGGAGCGTGCACACCATTAGTAACGGAAGTGATCGGGATTTGATCTTCCGGAATGTTCGGCCAGGCAACCTGCCACATGCGCCGCGTCACGCGGCCATGGAGGTGGCTAACCCCATTGCGCCAACCCGTCATCCGTAATGCAAGCACCGTCATGTTGAATGAATCCCCGAACTTTCCCAGGTCCATGAAGTCCTGCCTGCTGATACCGAGATTATCCCAATAACCGGCAAAATGTTTTTCCATCATGTGGAGCGGAAAT
Organism: Acidobacteriota bacterium; assembly: GCA_003222815.1. GTDB lineage: Bacteria > Acidobacteriota > Terriglobia > 20CM-2-55-15 > 20CM-2-55-15 > 20CM-2-55-15. The sequence goes on from QHXC01000026.1 coordinate 9,950, forward strand.
GCATCGTGGCCTGCGGGCACAGGTGTGTGCGTTGTGAAGATGCTGGTGGACCGAATCTGCTCGGCTGCATCTTCGAAGCTTTGGCCCGTCTGAACAAGCTCCCGCACTCGCTCGAGAAGCATGAACGCGGTGTGGCCCTCATTCGCATGAAAGACAGTGGGCTGAATTCCAAGGGCGCGGAGGACTCGGACTCCACCAATACCGAGAACCATTTCCTGACGTATGCGAAGCTCTTTGTCGCCCCCGTAAAGCCGCGCCGAAAGCTCCCGGTCACTCGGTTGATTCTCCTGAACGTCCGTGTCCATCAGATAAAGTGGAACTGAGCCGAGATTGACGCGCCATACAACGACAAATACGCTGAGGTTGCCCGCATGCAATTCCACAAGGAAGCGGTCTTCATGATTTCGACCCGCCGATTCGATCGGGGCTTCCCGGCGCTCCAGCAATTCGTAAATGTCTTCTTGCCAGCCGTCCGCCTGAATACGCTGATGGAAATATCCCTGAGGATAAACGAACCCGACTCCAACCAGGGGGACACCCAGATCGCTCGATTCCTTGCAATGGTCGCCGGCCAGAATGCCCAAGCCCCCAGAATAAATCGGCAGTGATGTGTGCAGACCGAACTCGGCGGAAAAGTAAGCAATCGGCTGCTTCGCCAGATCGGGAAATTCACGAACGAACCATTTCTCACTACGTCCTTCCGCTCGATCGAGGTGCTTCATGGTGACTTCATACTCACGTAGGAAGTCCGGATCGCGCGCTGCGGCCACAAGGCGTTGCGGATCGATTTCATGCAGGAGCTTTACGGGATTGTGTTGGTTGTTTTTCCAGAGTTCCGGGTCGAGACGCTTGAAGAGGAGCCGTGCCCGGTAATCCCAACTCCACTTCAGGTTATAGGCGAGGTCTTCCAGCCGCTGTATCCGTTCTGGAATTTGTGGGAAGCGTCGTGTCTGCATCGAGTACTTGAAGGGCCGCTAGTTATTTTAAACAGCGCTCGAAGCTTTGGATAAAATACTCCAGCTCTTCATCCGTAACATGCCCTACGTGACCGATACGAAATATGGTGTCTTTCAGTTTGCCCAATCCACCCGCAATCTGTATCCCAAAATCAGTCTCTAGCCGGCGGAAAAGGGCTTTCGTGTCGAAACCCTTTGGCGGTAGGACGCCCGTAATACCGTTCCCGGGCTTTAAAGCATAAACCTCCATACCCGACCGGCGAACCAAATCACGAATCCTATCGGCCACCTGTGCGCGGCGCAAGAAGATCCGCTCCAACCCTTGCGCGTGGATGTATTCCAGCGACGCATCCAACTGAAACAACATCGAAAGAGCGGGAGTGAAGGGAACCGTTCCTTTGAGCTTCTTCCAATCCCAGTAGAATCGCGGAGTTTTGGACCGGTCGCTTTTTTCCCAAGCGCGCGGGCCGACAGCCACGATGCCAAGACCAGGCGGAAGCATCAATCCCTTCTGCGAACCTGCGACAACGGTGTCAATATTCCAGTCGTCCATGCCCAGTGGTGAGATAGCGACTCCCGACACGGCGTCGGCCACATAAATTTTGTTGTGCGAGCGGACGAGCTTTCCCA
>QHXC01000027.1 GCA_003222815.1 Acidobacteriota bacterium
TGTTCGGCAACATTGCGCCCAATGGGTCCATCCTGAAATGCGCGGCGGCCGACGAGCGGCTGTTTGAACACGAGGGACGTGCCGTCGTGTTCACCGATCTCAATGACCTTGCGACGCGTATCGACGACCCGTTGCTGGACGTGCGCGCAGATGATGTGCTCGTGTTGCAGAACGCCGGCCCTGTTGGAGCCGGCATGCCTGAGGCCGGATACCTGCCCATCCCCGCCAAGCTTGCCCGTGCGGGCCTGAAGGACATGGTGCGGATTTCCGATGCGCGCATGAGCGGCACCGCGTTTGGAACCGTGATCTTGCACGTCTCGCCTGAATCCGCAGTCGGGGGTCCGCTTGGGGTCGTCCGGACTGGCGACAAGATTCGATTGAGCGTGAAAGAACGTCGTGTGGATGCACTGGTGTCTGACGAGGACCTTGCCCGGAGGCGTCAACAACTTCCGCCGCCGAAGCCCGCACCGAGCCGAGGCTACGCCAGGCTCTATGCACAGTCTGTCCTTGGAGCGGAATTCGGCTGTGACTTCGACTTCCTCCGACCAAGCGCCAGGTGATCGTTGTTATCGCGGCGTCGTTCGGTTTTGTCCTGAATGATGCTAAGGGCTCGCGCAAAAATAACTTGGCAGAATGCCCGATCGGGATCTGACCAATGTTCAATTCCCAATGTTCAATTCTTATCCGAACAGAGCGAACGACTCGCAATCCGACATTCACTTCGGATGAGAATTGAACATTGGGAATTGAGCATTGGTCAGATCCCCGGTCGGATTCAGGGCAGCGGATTCTGCCAAGTTATTTTTGGGTTAGTCCTTAGCAGAAACGTTTGTCGCAATATGTAGTCGCGGGCTTTAGCCTGCGTCGGGCTTTAGCCCGCGTGTGTACGCATCACCGGTCCGCCAAAATTTCGTTGCCTTTTTCGGCCAGCGCCACGGCGGCCACGGCGATGGCGTAGGACGCCAAGTGATATCGATTGGGAAGTTGTCCGGTCCACAAGTATTTCATTAGTGAAGCGGCAGCCGGGAACATGACGACAATTGAAGAAACGGTAAACGCGTCGGCGTTATTGGTGTATGCGCTGAAGAAGAAGCTGTCCGCAACAAAGAAGACGATCGCAATGAGACCTGCAACATAGACGGCGTCTCCAGCCGGGAATGAGATGGGCTGCTGCCTGAACCGGGTGACGGCAAGAGCTCCCAGGGTCATTCCGATCATGGGTACGTAACAAAAGAGCATGATGCCGAACTGCGTATATGGTTTTAGTTTTTGTTCGAGGATGACGTTTCCCAGAGCATAAAAGAGGACTGCGATACAGGCGTAGATCACTGGCCGCATTTGCTTCTCCTGGAATCTAAGGATTGGAGGCTGCCTCGATAGGATCGATATCTTGAAGGTAAACCGCCGTCCGTTTCAAGTATTCATGAGCCGGTTCAGGCAAACCAATTCCAGTGTCCGCAAGCAGACGGGAGTTGTCGAAGCGCTGGCTAAGGTCGATGAAGGGCCAGTAGGCTTCGAGACCTGACAACAGTATCCGTGCTTTTTTCTTCCCGAGCCCGCAGCGGATGTACGCGATGTGCTCCGCATACATGGACAACGCCGAATCCGGATCGCCGTTCCGTAGCCAGCTCTTCATCAGGTCCAAATCCGATTTGGAACAGAAAGCAAGGGGAGGTTTTCCGGACTCCTCATAATCGATGGCTTCGAGCGTTTTACGGCAAGTCGTTGCCGAAGCACCGGCGCTGACGTGATATGTCGTATGCCGCCGGTGTCCCATCATGAGCCGCAGGATCGCACTGGCGGCGTAATCCACGGGGATGATGTCGCATACCGCATCCGGGTTGCAAAAGAACATCCGGAGCTGCTTGATGGCGACAAGGATCCAGGCGATGTCAAACGAGCGCGGCACGACGCGTCTTGTGTCGCCCAGCAGGATGGATGGCCGAATCACGGTAAGTTTGTTGCCAGGGATCATCGCCCGCGCCGTCACCTCGGCAAGCATTTTGGATCGGGTGTACCCCACAAGATGCCGGGCGGAAAGGTTAGGCTCGTCTTCACCAAGCGTTTTTCCCATGACGTCCTCGCCCGCGCCGGCGATCGTCGCCGTTCCAATGTGCGCGAACGCTTCCAACGAAGCAAGCTGCGACGCCCAGGAAGCGACTCGATGCGTGCCGCGCACGTTGGTCTCGACGAGCACGGGATACTTCTGTTTGAGGAACGATGTGTTGGCCCCTGCGTGAATAACCAGATTGATGTCTTTTAGCGCCGGATGGCCCGCAAGGCGCGTCTCCAGTTGGTCGTCCGACAAATCTCCGGCAACGGCCACAATCCTGTCCGGATCGTAGGCGTCGCCGTGCAGCAGAAAAACACCCTCAAGCCGTTCTCTGGCTTCGGCGTCACATGCCGCGCGAACCAGGCAGGCTATCTTCTCTGCCCGGTCCGTCTTTGAGAGCGCAACAGCAAGCTCACCGCCAAGGAATCCAGTTGCGCCCGTGAGAAACACCTTCCACATTAAAATGCTCCTGCAGGTAATTCGTATGCCAATCCTGTTTCAGGCAGAACCAGTGGGACATGCGGGAGGCGCCCGGCCAGCGAGAACCGTGACATCCCGATGCGAGAATGAGGCATGCTTAATCGAGTCTGCGACGCTCCTGGTAACTTCCACCCGCAGGAACCATACTTCAGTGATCTGGGCGTTAACCAGTTGATCGAGCAGGGTCGCCAGGCAGGAGTCACAGTCCATTTGGGTTGGACTTTTGACGGCAACCAGAACTTTATTGTAGGGACTCGAGTTCGAAAAAAGGCTCGCGCTGCAGATTTCATCGTCCTGCGTAGATATCGCAAAGACAACAAACACGAGAATCAGAACGCAAGCATAAATCCGCTTCATGAAACCCCGTCACCGTCAAGCATGGCGATGCAGCCCTTCTTCTATCGTAACTCGATCGCTGCAGCAAGCCCCTGGGGTCTTTGACGTCCAACAAATCCAATGCGTTGGTCGACGGCTTAAAATTCAAACACCATCCCGGCAGAGGGCAAGATAGGGAACATACTATAAAAATTGGGATAACTACGGCCAGTGCTACTGTCGTAAGGGCCCGGTGAGTCGAAGTCGCGGTTGGTGTGATTGGTCAGGTTCACGATCTCGGCAAACAGTGTTGTCTTGAACTTCTGGCGCACGTAGGCCTTGTTCAGCCGTAGATCCGTGCGCTGGTAGGCCGGAGCCCGCAAGCCGTTGCGGTTCTCCGCCAGCCAGTAGCCGCCTTGCTCGAGCCGATAGAAGCCGGGCAAGGGCATGCCACTGCCATAGGTGAAGCGCCCGCTAAGATTGACAGTAGGGCGCAGCCGGCGGCTCAGATAGGCATTGAAGGTGTGGCGCTGGTCGTAGTCGGATGGGAACTTGAGGTGCAAATCGCCATCACGGATGATTGCGCGTCCGTAGGCATAGGAAACCCATCCGGTGAAGCCATTCGCGGTCCTCCGCTGGACAGACACCTGCACGCCGCGGGCATAACCGCGTTGCGAGTTGAGCAAAGGCGCGTTCGGCAACGCCTGGAAGATCGTTCCGCGGTCCAACAAGCGGGGGTCTAGCGCCGGGCGCGCCAGGAGGTCGCGGTCCTGCCGGTCGTAGAACTCCAGCCGCAGCCGGGTGCGCTCATCCAGCCGTTGCTCTATGGCGGCGTCATAATGCGTCGCCCTCTCCGGCAGCAGGCTTCCGCGGGCGAAAATTGAGAAGAACTGGTTCAACTCCGGAAACTGCCCGTACTGTCCCCAGTCCAGTTCCAGCCGCGTTTTGGCCCACGGCTCAAACGACACGCTGGCGTATGGTGAAGTGATCTCGGCAGAGGTCACGCTATACTCGTCCTGGCGCACACCCGCTCTCAAGTGGCCCCGCCCGGAGGCGAACCCGAAGGATTGCTGTACGTAAGCTCCGGCTTGATGTCCTGCGCCGTGAAAGACGTCCAGCGCGGCCGTGAGCACCGGGGCGTAAACGAACTGGTTCGCCAAGCCGTCCTGCCGCAGGTGCCGGAACAGGCCGCCAAAGTCCAGGGTGTTCATTTTACCCCAGACGACGCTGGCGTCGCTGCGCCACGTCCACTCGCCGTAGGTTTGGTTTGATAGTTCGGCGTTGTCGCGATTGGCCACTTCACCCCTCTCGCGCGACCATGCCAGCCGGCTGGTGATCAACAGGTGCTGGCTCGGAGCATAGCGGGAACCCAGGTTGAGCAGCGTGAAGCGGAAGCCGCTGGTCATCACCGAGTTGACGCCAAGCTCGCTGCGAAAGCGTGTCCGGTCGACGGAGGAGGCGCCGTCCAGGTAGCTCAAGCTAAGGTTGTGCCGGGGGGTGAGGTCATAGGCAAGCCGCGCCTGGCCGTCGGTGAAGCCGAAGACGAAGGGCGCCTGGTCACCGAAGTCGATCCGGTTGAGGATGTACTGCAGGTAGCTCTTGCGGAAAGCCGCTAACCACGATCCGCGCTTGCTCGTGCCCCACGGCCCTTCTACCAGTACTCCGGCGTTGGAAGCGCTGGCGCTAAATCGCCCTTGAATTTCCTCGCGACTGCCTTCCCGGGTCTCGACGGCCAGAATACCGGCGGTGCGGTCCGAATAGCGAACTGGCCATGCGCCCTGGTATAGAGTCATGTCGTCCGTTAAGTCGCCGTTGAAGATGGTCAACGAGCCATTGTCGGCTTGACCGTCGGTCGTATGGAAGGGGACGTGGAGCAGCACTCCATCCAGGTACAAACCGATTCGGCCGAAAGGGGCGCCTCGGATTGAGAACTCCGAGGAAAAATCGTTGTTCGACGTCACACCCGGCAGGCTCTGGACGGCCCGTAGTGGGTCGTCGGCGAGCACGCTGGCCAGGTTCTTGCGCTCCTCGCCCTCAAGCGTGAACGCGGAGGCGCTGCTTTCGGTCTCGACTCCAAATACGTCCGCCGAGACCGTCACGCTGTTCGTGAGCTTGCCGGTCGAAGATGTCAGCACGACGTCGAAGCTCTTGGTCTGCCCGGCCGCCAAAGCAAATTCCTGGCGGATCAGATAGTAATCCACTGTTGCCGCCTGCAGAACGTAGTTTCCGGCCGGTACGCCGGCGATGTGAAATGTCCCGTCCTCGCCAGTGACTGTGCGGAACGATGTGCCCAAGAGCTGAACCTGAACCAGAGCGAGCGGTTCGTTGCCGCGTGAACTGACAACACGGCCGTTCACTTCGCCTGTTTCCTCCTGCGCAACGGCAGAGACGGCAGCAACAAACAGGGCAAGTAGAGACACTATGAACTTCGAGCGTAGACCCATCCCGCTCCCATTATTCCCGATTTTGCCGAGGTTCCCCAAATTCGTCACGCCGTCCCTCATACGGGCATTAGCCTTTGGAGTTGAATGAAATGATGAACCCGCCAATAAGTATGAACGCGCCTCCCAGCAAGACTTAAGATTCACTAAGCCAGTTCGCAAAGTGGGTTCGGCTCCCAAATGATGCTAAGGTGGCAGGAGCCCCAATGATTGATCAAAACCGGATTCAATCTCTGGCTCGACTCTGCGCAAGTCTTCTGATCGTCTCCGGGATCACATTCCTCTACCGTCGCATCGTTACGGAAGTTAACAGTACCACGATAGCCCTGACACTCTTGTTAGCAATCCTGGGCATTGCGACGGAGTGGGGACTATTAGAAGCGATCGTTTCTTCGGTGGCGGGGATGCTGAGCTTTAACTTTTT
>QHXC01000028.1 GCA_003222815.1 Acidobacteriota bacterium
TTCAGCCCCGAAAGAGCTTCGACGAGGAGAGCCTCAATGAACTGGCCAGTTCGATACGGGCATATGGAATCGTTCAACCGATTGTCGTTCGTCCACTACCGGATGGTTTCTTTCAATTGATCGCCGGTGAACGGCGTTGGAGGGCTGCGCAGCGCGCCTCCCTGGCACGCATTCCGGCGGTCGTGCGTGATGCCAGCGAGCACACCGCTTTGGAGATTGCTCTTGTGGAAAACCTCCAGCGCGAGGACCTCAACCCGATAGAGGAAGCTCAGGCCTACGAACGGCTTATCGTCGAATTTTCCATGACTCAGGAAGAGGTGGCTCGTCGCGTAGGCAAGAACCGCGCAACGGTCGCCAACATGTTGCGGCTTTTAAAACTGCCCCCGGAAGTGCAACAGTGGCTTCGCGAAGACCGTCTCACCACTGGGCACGCCAAAGCTCTCCTCTCGCTCTCGGATCTTACAGCAATTCTCGAATCCGCCAGAAAGATTATTCAGGGCAATTATTCCGTGCGTCAGGCTGAAATGCTTGTATCACGGTACTCCAAAAGCGCCTCTGATAAGAGTGAGCCTGCGTGTCATCCAGAAACTCTGGATCCGAATGTGAAAGTTGCTATTCATGCATTGGAGCAGGTACTTGGGACTAAGGTTTCCATTCAGCAGAATGAAGGTCGGGGCAAAATAGAAATCCATTTCTTCTCGTTTGAGGAGATGAACCGCCTGTACGAGGGTTTGCTCAAGGCGAAATTCTGAAAAGAGCGAACTCTCGCTCTAATATTGTAAGGAGTCGATATGAATTTTCGCTCGAAAAGGACAGCCGATCACATTTCGGGTTTTTTAGACAAGGAAGCCAGTTTGACCGGCGAGTTGGAATTTGTCGGCACGCTTCGTATTGACGGTAATTTCCACGGCTCAATTTCCACCGATGATATCCTGGTTGTTGGTGAGCACGCGATGGTGCACGCCGATATCAAAGTGGGCGAAATCGAAATCCACGGGCAAGTCTTTGGCAGCATTGAAGCCCAACGCCGAGTTAAAATCTACGAAACGGGACGTGTGCGAGGGGACCTCCATACTCCGGTACTCGCGATGAGCACTGGCGCGATGCTTGACGGGCGGACATCCATGGCAGGCGGTCCTGCAGAAGAACCAACCTTAGTAACGCGTACTGTTGAAATGCAAGGCTCCACTAGAAAAGAAGGAATAAGATGAGACTGACAGAGCTGGCCAAGTCCGCTGGCTGAGCCGGGAAACTCGGTCCGGCGGACCTAGAGTTCGCGCTCAAGAAAATGCCTCGGCAAAACATTCCTGAGGTCCTTGTTGGATATGAAAATGCCGATGACGCAGGAGTGTATCAATTAACACCAGATCTTGCTCTTGTTCAAACCGTCGATTATTTTTCACCCATCGTCGACGATCCGTATACCTATGGTCAGATTGCTGCGGCGAACGCGTTGAGTGATATCTATGCAATGGGGGGTAGTGCGAAGACAGCACTATGTATTGTAGGGTTCCCGACAAGCGCGGATTTGAACATCCTTGGCGATATCTCGCGAGGCGGCTTGGAAAAGCTCAATGAGGCGGGTGTGGCCCTTCTGGGTGGTCACTCGATTCGCGATGACGAAATCCAGTTTGGATACGCGGTGACCGGTCTCATCGAGAGAAAGAACATCAAACAAAATAAGGATGCAAAGCCGGGGAACCGTCTGATCTTGACAAAGCCGCTAGGAACAGGTTTGATCACGACAGCCCTCAAACGTGGCAAAGCGTCGGCAGAACACGTCCTCGCGGCCGTCGAAACCATGTCGCAACTCAATCGTCGCGCATCTGAAATCTGTCTTGAATTCAAGGTGGATACCATGACCGATATCACCGGTTTTGGATTGCTCGGTCACGCGTTCGAAGTTGCCAAGGCGAGCGGCGTCTCGATCGAGATTAATCACCGGAACCTTCCCCTTCTGCCGGGTGCGGTCGAATACAGCCATGAAGGCTTCTGCGCTGGCGGACTTACCAACAATCGGGAGTTCTTTGCGCCGCACGTCCGCATCGCCAGTTCGATCCCGCCGGAAATCCAGAACATCTTGTTTGATCCGCAGACTTCAGGTGGGCTCCTCGTTTTCTGCCGGCCTGATGACGCCAGTACTCTCCAAAGAAAGCTTCAAACCGCCGGAATTAACGCTGTCGACGTTGGCTCCACCCGTGAGGGTTCCGCCGACCTGTTGACAGTAAGTTAAGCGGATGTTATTTTTCCAATCTTTGTGTCGACTCGCGCGGACTGCCTGACACGTCGCCCGCTTCCCAGAGCAAAACATGATCAATTGGATTTTTCAATCGGGGCTACCATTCTGTACCGGATTCCGTCTTATCCGAAAATTCTAACTTCAAGCTAAAGGAGAAAGATGTCGGTAGCCGCCAATCGATACGCCAGGGCACTCTTGGATGTACTCTATCCCCAGAATGCGGAGGCAGGCCTTCAGCAACTACAAAGCTTTAGCGTGTTATTGAAAGACCAGCCCACCGCGCGGCGTCTCTTGGAAAATCCAACGTTTTCGACGGAGCGCCGCCGCCGTCTTTTGAAGGAAATATCTGACGCGTCAGGTTTTGATCGGCGGATTGCCAATTTCATTGATATTCTTATCGATCGGAATCGGTTACAGCTGCTGGTAGAGATCATCGTTGCGTATCAGATGCTGCTGGACGAACGACTTGGAGTCGTCCGGGCACAAGTCACGTCCGCGCGGCCGTTAGATGGGCTGCAGCAACGGGAACTCGCTGCAAAATTGGAGCAGGTTACCGGTAAGCAGGTTCGTATGGAGGTGGCTATCGATCCGTCTTTGATTGGAGGCGTGATCGCCAAAGTGGGCAGCACCATATATGACGGCTCCGTGCGCAACCAATTAAGCGCGTTCAAGAGCCGCCTCATTGAGGACTAATCAGGGAGCGGTCATGGAGATCAAAGCAGACGAAATCAGCAGGATTATTCGAGAACAAATCGAAGAGTACCAGGCGGGCATTGATGTCAGCGAGACTGGCAGCGTGATTTCCGTTGGTGATGGTATCGCTCGCGTCTACGGTCTCGAGAAGGTCATGGCCGGCGAGCTCCTCGAGTTTCCCCATGGCGTCATGGGTCTGGCGCTGAACCTGGAAGAAGCGCAGGTCTTGCACAGCCCATTGATGGTAAAGGAGCCATCTTCAACGAAGCGTCCAGTCCCATTGAGCGTCTGGCGCCGGGCGTCGTGGACCGGCAGCCCGTGAAGGAGCCGCTCCAAACGGGATTAAAAGCGATCGACTCGATGATCCCGATTGGCCGCGGTCAACGGGAGTTAATCATCGGTGATCGTCAAACGGGCAAGACCGCCTTGGCCATCGACACCATCATTAACCAAAAGGGATTAAATGTAATTTGCGTTTATGTCGCCATCGGTCAGAAGCGTTCGACCGTCGCACAGGTTGTAAAGACGTTCGAGGAAAACGGTGCTATGGATTACACCGTCGTCGTTTCCGCTTCAGCCAGCGACCCCGCACCAATGCAATACCTTGCACCATACGCGGGCTGTGCGATTGGTGAATACTTCCGAGACAGCCGAAGGCACGCACTTTGCATTTACGACGATCTTTCCAAACATGCGGCAGCATATCGAGAAATCTCCCTCTTGCTCCGCCGCCCTCCGGGCCGCGAAGCGTATCCCGGTGATGTTTTCTACCTGCACTCGCGGCTACTGGAGCGTGCGGCGAAACTCAACGACGAAAACGGCGGTGGCTCGCTGACCGCACTGCCAATCATTGAAACCCAGGCCGGTGACGTCGCGGCATACATTCCCACAAATGTCATCTCGATTACCGACGGGCAGATTTATCTGGAAACAGACCTTTTTCACTCTGGAATTCGCCCGGCCGTCAACACGGGTCTTTCCGTTTCGCGTGTGGGTGGCAACGCACAAATCAAAGCGATGCGTCAAGTCGCGGGTTCGCTGCGTCTGGACATGGCGCAGTTCCGCGACTTGGCCGCCTTTGCCCAATTCGGCTCGGACCTGGACAAAGCCACGTTGGCCCAGTTGAACCGCGGACAGCGTCTCACCGAAGTTCTGAAGCAGGATCAATATGTACCGCTGCCGGTGGAGAAGCAGGTCATCATCATTTTTGCCGGTACAAACGGTTACCTGGATGATCTCGACGTGGCGGACTGCCGGCCTTTCGAACAGTCGCTTTATCGGTTTCTCGATACAAGTTACAGTGGAGTTCTGAAGAAAATTCGCGAACGCAAGGCGATCGACGACGAGACAAAGGGGGAACTTCAGAAAGTTCTCAAAGAAGCCAAAGAGATGTTTAAAAGCGAGCGGGATCGCGCCTCCTGACATATGCCTAATCTGTTGGATATTCGGCGCCGTATTCGTTCGGTCAAGAACACGCAGCAACTCACCAAAGCGATGAAAACCGTGGCCGCCGCAAAATTGCGGCGTGCCCAGGAACGTGTTTTTAGTGCGCGACCCTACGCCGGCCAGTTGCGAAATGTTCTGGGCAACCTTACCGTTCGCATAGAAAACATTGCGCATCCTCTGCTCGAGATTCGTCCTGAGGAACGGATTCTGTTAGTAATCGTAACGGCCGATCGTGGATTGTGCGGAGCTTTCAATTCCAACATCATGCGTGTGGCTCAATCGTTCATGCGAGAGCATAGCAGTCAAGCGCTCAGTTTGGCCATGGTGGGTCGCAAAGGCCGCGACTTTTTCAGACGCCGCGGGTTCCCGATCCGTTCGGAGTTCGTGAATATCTTTTCGCGGCTCGATTACGGGCATGCGAAGGACATTTCTGAAGCCATTGTGCGTGCGTATTCGAACGCGGAAGTGGACGCAGCATACGTTGTATACAACGAGTTCAAATCCGTTATTCAACAGCGGGTGGTCGTGGAGAAATTGCTGCCATTGAGCCGCTCGGAATTGCGGGAAACGGAACCTCAACGCGATTACATTTTCGAACAGCCGCCACAAGAGATCTTCAACAGGCTGCTTCCACGTTACGTGGAAATCCAGATCTATCGGGCACTATTGGAGTCAGCCGCCTCGGAGCATGGGGCGAGGATGGCATCCATGGACACCGCATCGAGGAATGCCGGTGAGATGATTGACATGCTGACCTTGAATATGAACCGCATACGCCAGGCAGCCATCACGCGCGAAATCATCGAAGTGGTTAGCGGAGCGGGAGCTTCATAAAAATGGCAAACATCGGAAGAGTTTCACAAATTATCGGTCCGGCCGTGGACGTCGAGTTTCCGGAAGGCAAACAGCCAACGATTTATACGGCATTGCGCATCACCAGCGCTGGTTTCAATGTGCCGATCCCAATCGACGTGATCGTCGAGGTGCAGCAGCACCTTGGTGAAGGCCGGGTTCGATGCATCGCTTTGAAACCCACGGAGGGGATGGTGCGCGGTATGCCGGCCGAAGATCTCGAGGGGCCGGTGTCGGTACCGGTCGGTAAAGGGACCCTCGGCCGCGTCATTAACGTCATCGGTGAGCCCGTCGACAAATTGGGTCCAATCGAATTCACGCGAAGAGAACCCATCCATAAGCTGGCGCCGTCGCTTGTCGAACAGAATACTCAACTCGAGATGTTTGAGACGGGAATCAAGGTCGTTGATCTCATCGAGCCTTATCTGAAAGGCGGGAAAATCGGCTTGTTCGGAGGAGCCGGCGTTGGAAAGACCGTCATCATTCAGGAGCTGATTAACAACATCGCGACCAAACACGGTGGCATCTCGGTTTTCGCCGGAGTCGGGGAGCGCGACCGGGCTGACAACGGCCGAATACTTCCGAGACGATGAAGGACAGGACGTACTGCTGTTCATTGACAACATCTTCCGGTTCACTCAAGCCGGTTCCGAAGTATCGGCTCTTTTGGGCCGTATGCCGTCGGCCGTGGGATATCAACCGACACTGGCAACAGAAATGGGTGAGCTTCAGGAACGAATCACGTCAACGACGAGAGGGTCCATCACTTCGGTGCAGGCCATCTATGTTCCTGCCGATGACTACACGGATCCTGCGCCGGCCACAACATTTGCCCATCTCGACGCGACCACGAACCTGTCCCGGCAGATTGTGGAGCTCGGCATTTATCCGGCTGTTGACCCGCTCGCTTCAACATCGCGAATTTTGGATCCGAGAATTGTGGGTGCAGAACACTACAACGTGGCGCGTACCGTGAAGGCCGTGCTTCAGAAATACAAAGACCTGCAGGATATTATCGCGATCCTGGGTATTGACGAACTTTCTGAAGAGGACAAGCTGGCCGTCGCTCGTGCGCGGAAAATCCAAAGATTTCTGTCGCAGCCTTTCTTTGTTGCCGAACAATTTACTGGTCGTCAGGGCAAGTACGTAAAGATCGCCGATACGATTAAAGGCTTCAGAGAGATCGTCGAAGGAAAGCACGACGATATTCCTGAACAGGCCTTTTACATGGTAGGCACAATCGAGGAAGCTCTGGAGCAGGCCGCAAGAATGGAGGCGGTCCGGTAACATGGCAGAAGCCACCATCGATCTCACGATCGTTACGCCTGAACGTGCAGTCGTTCACGAGGAAGTCGAGGAGTTGCAGATACCCGGCGCGCAAGGCTATTTGGGCGTGCTCCCCGGGCACGCGCCACTCTTTTCCGAATTGAAGGTTGGTGAAGTCGGCTATCGAAAAGGCGATCGTTGGTTCTTTCTGGCGGTGGCCTGGGGATTCGTCGAGGTGTTGCCGAACCACGTTCGAATCCTTGCGGAAACCGCAGAACGCGCCAACGAAATTGATGTTGAAAGAGCAAATCGCGCGAAACAACGCGCGGAAGACCGGATTTCGAGAGGTGGAGAGGATATCGACTACCAGCGTGCGCTCGTTGCGCTAGAGCGTGCACTGGTTCGAATCCAGGTTAGCCGCAAGGCTCACCAACCCTCATATTCTTAAGCTTCGCCCTATTCCAAGACCTCGGTTGGCGTACTCACCGGCTGGAACCGCCCTCTCTTTTCCGAAAAGTCTCGGGCTGAGGTACAGGTTATCCATCTCGGAGGCAGGTTGATCCGGTTCGGAACGACTTGACTCCGCCGCGGAAGCAAGTGTTTTCGTGATGGAACAACGTGTTTCCGGGAAAAAGCAAGGTTTCCTGGACCCGGAACCAGGTTGCATTGTGACGGAACAAAGTGTCTTCATGACGAAGCAATGTTGGTTCATGAAAAAGCAACGTCGTTTTGCGGCAAAGCCACATTGCTTTTTGAAAAACCGATGTGGTTTTGCGCCAATGTAATGTTGCAATGTGAAAAAACAACATTGCTTTACGCCAAAGCAATGTGTCGCCGGAGCGGGTAGCGCTACTCCATTGAGGGAGAAGGACTTCCACGCGACAAAACAAATGTGAATTCCTGGCAAAGCAATGTTGCAATTTCAAAAAGCAATGTTGCTTTGCGATAAAGCAATGTATCACCGAGACGGATCGAATTGCCTTCGCCACAAAGAAGACTGTCGGCGTGACCCGGATAACCGGCGGCGTCAGGGCACCACCTGCGTCGGTCGCGAAGAAAAGCATCAATGACGCGTTGCCGGTTATCTCGGAGACGGAGTTCATCTTCATCGCGGGAAAGCAAACCTGATGGTACCGGCATCGGACCACCAGCGTTCGATGATTTCGCAGATCATCGCATTCCGCTCGATGTAGGCGTTGTTAACGTCTGTGATCTCCAGCTCGCCACGCCCGGAAGCATTAACAACGCCGATCGTTTGCCGGAGCGCGAAGCTCTTCACGCCGTTGGCAGGTATCCCAACTCAGCGGCAGTTAGCCGGATCGCCGGAGGCTTTATTCTTCTTGTCCGTTCCGTCCGCGAAAGCGGATTAATTTCTCGACATTGTCGCTCAGCGTTTTCAAAGCACGCCATGTATCGCTTTGTATGTCGATAAGTGCGTTCAATCTATCGTCAGTGTGTTTCTGAGCATTTCGCAATTCGCCAATATGGACATAATACCTCTACTTTGCTCTACATTTCTCTGCGGAAATAGCCGCGGGCTTCAGTCCGCGTTCAACAGGTTGCCGTCACTGTATTGTACGAGCTTCAGTAAATCCTCGATCAGAACGACCGTCCACCAGCAGAATTAGGGGAGCAGCACATCTACCAGAAGCCGGCATTGGGGCAGGAGCAGCGGGGCGATGAGATCGCCGCGGTGAAATTGGCGGACCTGGCGATAGGAACGATCGTGAGGTTCGCTGCATGCAAACAGGCAGTCGTTCTGCACATCGGCAACCCAGTATTCTGGAACTCGAGCCTCGGCATAAAGTTGCTCTTTAGGGCCGCGGTCGTACTCCAGCGAGGTGTCCGCGACTTCAACGATCAGCAAAATGTCCGCCGGTGTGGGATTCGACGAAGCGTAATAATCCGCCTTCGGCCGGAGCAGCACGATATCCGGCTGCGGCTGGTTATACTCGTCCAAGCCCACCGAACCCTGCACCCGGACGATCGCCAGGTCGCCGGTGACGTTCACCATCGCTCGAGTCGCGCGATCCACCGCTGCGCCGTGGCGCGGACCAATCGGGCTCATCGCGAGAATCTCTCCATGAATAAGTTCCACGCGATCCCTGTCAGACAGAATGCCCGTCTCGGCCATGCGCTGATACTCGTGAACCGTGAACAGTCTCTTTGTGACTTGCGTTGCCATAGCACACCCAGCTTATCGCAAACTCGTGGCCAATGTTAAATCATTGAGGTTTCCGGCGAGCGTCGCTGCCGATGCTCCTAAGTGGACTATCGGCCGCGTGCAAAAGATCTCTCTTTGGCTGCCATGACACCAGTTGCACCATAATGGCGCTGTGGGCCCAGTTTCGATCATGGCAGGCGGTGCCGGACTGCGGTCATGGATCTTTTGCGCCGAGTCTTCCCGCCAGACCGGTGGACGGACACGCTCCAGTTCAGCGCGAAAACGAACAAGTAGCTGAAAGTCTCGAGCTTGTCGAACTTATATGGCGCGTTTTCCCTCTGGTTGCGGGGTTATCATTTAGAGTGTTCGAGCCGAGTTTTTTGACAGCCTTTTGTTACGAGACGGTCGAATGAATGGAAGAACGTCCAGCCCGGTGGTACATGGAATGTATGACACGGGCTTACGAAGAGATCATCGACTTCATCGCAGCTGGAACAACGCCCGGGGAAGTTATCGCATTTCAGCCCTCGGACCCAGTCAAAACGAGAGTTGGAGACCTGATAAGCCGAGAAAAGACTACCGGCCTCTCCTCAGAGGAAACGGATGAGCTCAATAATTATCTCCAACTGGAGCATCTCCTCCGCCTAGCCAAGGCTCGCGCTCACGCCCATTTATCGCATGGGTATCATCAGTGAAAAGCATAATGGAGAGCGTCGACCTGGGCCTTTTCAGGAATGGCGCCTGGAACCACGAGCAATCTCGCTACCTCTACCATTTTCTCATGCCGGCTTTCCCAGAAGACGCAGCACCTCGCGCCAGGTCCGGATTTCGGAACACGGGTATGACGAACTCGCCGCTGACGGCATCTCGGTCCAGGACATCCTTCTCGGAGTCGCGCTTGCGGAAGTTGTGGAGGACTATCCGGATTATTTCAAGGGACCGTGCGTGTTAGTCTTACAAAGAGACCGGTCAGGGTTGCCGGTCCATGTGGTATGGGGAATCGCGAAGGACACTGTCACGCCGGCGGTTGTCGTAACTGCGTATAGACCGCGCCGCGATTCATGGTCAGATGATTTCAAGACACGAGTATGAACAAAAGACCGAAGACAAAGTTGGTGCATGAAGGTGATTTCGCGGCAGAGGTTCCGGTCGAACTGATCGAAACGGAAGACGGCTGGTCGCCGTATCTCTCGGTTGAGGATGCGCAGAAGCTCGATGACGTGCGCTCGGCTCTCCAACGTGGTGATCTTGAGTCCGCGGCAAAACTCGCCAAAATCTTCCGGCTGACTCCGATCAATTAGCGTCTTTCTGAATCTTGCGGAAATCCGGCGAGGGCCACCCGTCGGCCGCGCTTCTTACATGCGATCGTATATGGCTCAACACATTCGAACTTGCAGGTTTCAAATCCCAGACCGATCCAGAGATCGTCGCAACCGCCGGAGCCGTTGTTCTGGGCATGACACCACCCAGCTTGTAGAAGGTCAGTCCAGTCGTTCGGGCGAAATGCTATGAGGTGCGCTCCGCGGCGCTCGGCGCAGGCGGCACGCCCAGCCCCTGGCAGAACGCCGGGCTGTTCACCAATTCGCGGTTCATGACCATTAACAGCCTGACGCCGGGAACGACCTATGCGTAACACCAGGTCCGCGCGGTCGGCGGTTCCACCGGCTATACCATGTCTAACCCGAAGTTCCCCCAGGCCGCGGGCGCAACTACTGGATTTTGAGTGGGTGCCGAGTGCGGAGCGGAGGCGTTACTGGCTACAAACGTACATCCAGTAATTGAAGGGCGCGCTGCTGTAAGGGAGTGGGCGTGGTAATGAGGTCGAAGGCAGCGGCCGCAGCGTGGCGAGGCTGGACGCGATTTTTGACGATGGTCGCCAGGTCAGCTAGCAATGACTGAAAGCTCTGCACTGGCAGTTGATCGGTCGTGCGTTTGGAATGCGCTTTTTGCAGGGCCGCGGTCGAACGCTCGGCGGGCGCAACAGGGGAAGGCTTCGGTGTGGGTTCCTCATCATCGAAGAGCAGCGGAGCCAGAACTCGCCGAATGTGCCATTCCACGTAATAGGCCAACATGCAGAGCAGCACGTGAGCGCGAACGCGTTTCTCCAATCGATGATGAACGGGGCGTATCTTCAGATCGACAGTCTTCACACTACGGAAAGCGCGTTCGACGGTCGACAGCCGTTTGTAGCAGCGTACCGTATCCGAGCTCGATAGCTTATCTGGCGGCACGCTGGTGCGAATGACGTAAATCCCGTCGAGCGCCGATTCCTCATCAATGCGTTTTGGATCGCGCTGGTAGTGAAAGCCATTATCTTCAATTCGGATTTGAAAATGCTTGCCCATCTTGAAGTGACCCAACACGCGACCCACACGCAGACCAATCGCGGAGGCGCCACGCAGTGGCCGTTTCGATCGCTGAGTTGCGGCAGCCACTTGCGCCAACTCTTTTTCGGTGGCTTTGAGCAGGTCCTCCCGTTTGCGTGCGCGTTCTTCAGCTAGGATGGGATTCTTGCAGGCGATCAACCGCTCTCCCGGATAGGCAGGATCTGAAATTTCAGCCAGATCTTTTTCGTCAAACAATCCCATTTGCAAAGAACCCGACTCGACCAGTTGTTGAATCGAAGGTGCGCGTAGCGCGGTAATCCAATCGATGCCTTCGGCCGGTTTCAGATCCTCACGGATACGCGCGCTGGTGAGCACGCCGCGGTCGCCCACCAGCACGACGCGCTGGATAGCGAACCGTTCACGAATCTTGGTGATTTGCCCTGCCACGGTTTTGGGGTCGCCCGTGTTGCCCTCGAACACCTCAAC
>QHXC01000029.1 GCA_003222815.1 Acidobacteriota bacterium
CCTGATGGTTCTCAGCATCTCGACAGCTTTCTCAATCTCGCCATCATTTCCTCGAATTCGTGACCACATTCCCGCCGGTGGCGCGTTCGGGAGCCTGATGGCGGATAAGTTGGAAGCATCACTGAATCCTGCGGGTTCCGTCGTTATTCTGACCGCAGGGCTTCTCATTTCGCTTCTACTCGCAACGACGTTCTCGTTTGCGTGGGCCGTCACATTCTTGAAGCCTCGTTTCCTATTCGTGTCTTCCATGGCTGAGCGATGGGCAGAGTGGCAAGCCGATCGCGCCCGCCAGAAGGAACTCCGAAGAGCGCAGCAAAGAGAAAAGTCGCCCAAGAGACAAACCATCATCACCGAAAAATCAAAACCAGCCGAAGCTGTGGTTGCTGCTGAAGCCAAACCCTTTGCCCGCAGGGCGGCCGCGTCTGTTGAAGCAGGACGGGGTGAGGTCTCAATGGCGGCTTCCAAACCCAAAGCCGCCAGGCCTTCAACTTCACCAGCATTCCCCCCCACCAATCTCTTGCATCCGCCCTCAGGTTCCGTTCAGATCGACGAAGCTGCGCTTCGGGAGCGCGCTCGCCTGATCGAGAAGAAAGCCCTCGAGTTCGAAGTCGAAGGCACGGTGCACCACATCCACCCCGGTCCTGTCGTAACGACCTTCGAGTTCAAACCGGAAGCCGGCGTCAAGTACTCCAAGGTCACCAGTCTCGGCGACGACCTCTGCCTGGCGCTCAAAGCGGAATCCATTCGTATCGATCGCATTCCCGGCAAATCGACCGTCGGTGTCGAAGTTCCTAATGACGAGCGGGCCGTCATCGTCCTGCGCGAGCTCCTGGAGTCCCGCGAATATGCGCAAACCAACTACAGGCTGCCTCTCGCGTTAGGCAAAGACATCACCGGAAAGATCGTCGTTTCGGATCTCCAGAAGATGCCGCACTTGTTGACAGCGGGTTCAACCGGTACCGGAAAGAGCGTTTCGATTAACGCGATGATTCTCTCGTTGCTCTTCCGGTCGCGTCCAGACCAGGTGAAAATGATCCTCATCGATCCCAAGCGGCTGGAGTTGGGTCTGTATCAGGACATCCCCCACCTTCTTGTTCCTGTTGTGACCGAACCGAAGATCGCACAGAACGCTTTGCGTTGGGCGGTCGCAGAGATGGAGTCGCGATATAAGCGGCTCGCGAAGCGGGGCGTGCGGAATCTCGAGGTCTCTTGCCGACTTGATGATGACCGCACCTCGAGAGGTCGAAGAATCGATCACACGGCTGGCCCAGATGGCGCGCGCAGTCGGCATTCATTTGATACTGGCAACTCAGCGCCCGTCGGTCGACGTTATCACCGGGCTCATTAAGGCAAACTTCCCGGCCCGAATTTCATTCCGGGTGGCATCGAAGGTCGACTCTCGCACCATTCTGGATTCGAACGGCGCCGAACAACTGCTCGGCCGTGGCGATATGCTGTTTCTCCCGCCCGGGTCATCTCGTCTCGTGCGCGTACACGGGCCGTTGATTACAGAGGAAGAAGTGATTCAGATCGTCGATTTCCTGAAGAAGCAAGGAACGCCAAACTACAACGAAAGCATTTTGGAATCGCCCGAAGAACGTTTCGAAGCGGCCGAAACGGACGGCGCCGTGGATGACTTATACGATGAAGCGGTCAAAATTGTCATCGAAATGGGCAAGGCCTCTACTTCCGCTCTACAACGCCGCCTCCGCATCGGCTACGGCCGCGCCGCCAGCCTCCTGGACTCCATGGAACGGGACGGCATCATCGGTCCGCCCGACGGAACCAAGCCCCGCGCCGTCCTTATCAATAAGGAAGATTATCTGAGCGAGCCGTAGAACAACCAAACTCTTAGCCGCGGATTGCGCGGATGACGCGGATGGGTCTGCAGCCAGTCGGCGTCATCCGCGCAATCCGTGGCTAATCAGACTTTGTCAATTTATGGGTTTCAAAACAGACGCGATTCATGCGGGCCAGGAGCCCGATCCCACAACCGGCGCTGTAACAACTCCGATCTATCAAACCTCAACCTACGTCCAGGAAGGCCTGGGCAAGCACAAGGGCTTTGAATACGCGCGCACGCAAAACCCAACGCGGACGGCTCTTGAAAAGAATATGGCGGCTTTGGAATGCGGGGTTGCGGGATACGCGTTCGCATCGGGGATGGCGGCGACAACCGCGCTTACGCACTTGCTGTTGAAACAAGGCGATCATGCCATCTGCTCGGACAACCTTTACGGGGGAACGTTCCGGCTCTTCGACAAGATCGTCCGTAATTATGGCGTCGAGTTTACTTACGCCAACACATCGAACCTAGCCGATGTCGAACGAGCCATGCGGGCCAACACGCGCATGATTTTCGTCGAAACACCGACAAACCCGATCATGGCGATCACGGACATTCGTGGGGTCTCGCAAATCGCGCACGACAGCCCGGAATGCCGGCTCGCGGTCGACAACACGTTCATGTCGCCATACTTCCAGCGGCCAATTGAGCTTGGCGCCGACATCGTCGTTCATTCGACCACAAAGTACCTCAACGGCCATAGCGACAGCGTCGGCGGCATCGTCGTTTTGAACCACAAGGACGATGCCGAGCGCCTCCAGTTTATCCAGAACGCGGCCGGCGCCATTCTCTCTCCATTCGATTCCTGGTTGGTCCTTCGTGGGATCAAAACCCTTCCGGTGCGGATGGAGGCACACAACACCAATGGCATTGCGATTGCGAATTATCTAGGCGCCAAGAAACAAGTGAAGCGGATTTACTATCCGGGGCGACCGGAGCATCCCGGCCACGACTTGGCCAAGAAGCAAATGTCCGGCTTCGGCGGCATGATCGCCTTCGAGCTTGATGGACTGGAGCAAGCGAGGAGTTTTCTGGGCCGTGTGAAACTTTGCTCGCTGGCCGAAAGCCTCGGAGGCGTCGAAACGCTGATCTCTCATCCGGCCACGATGACTCACGCTTCTGTGCCGGCGGAAGAACGCGCTCGCCTCGGGATTACCGATGGACTGGTTCGGATCTCGGTGGGCATCGAAGACGTGGAGGATTTGATTGCGGACCTGGAAAACGCCTTCGCGTCATTGGCGTAATTCGCGGCTAGCTCCCAACCGACGATTCAATCCAATCGATGTACTTCTCAAACGCATCATCGATTGTGACTCCCACGATCTCCGGAACCGAGTAACTGTGGAGCGCCTTGATCCGGTCTTGAAGCTGGCCGAACCTGCTGCGTGAGGTTTTGATCAAAAGCAACACCTCGTCGGACCAGGTCAGCTTTTGCTCCCAGATGTAGCACGACCGAATGCCGGGCAGCACATTGACACATGCCGCGAGTCTACCGGTCACTACGGTTTGTGCGATGGTTTCCGCCTGCTCTTTTGATTCGCATGTTACAAAGACGATAATTTTGTCAGTCATCTTGTTGTTATGATCTCCCTATGGCCAAGATTAAATTCGGCACATCCGGATGGCGCGCAATTATCGCCGATGAATTCACGTTTGCCAATGTGCGGCTCGCCACAGAAGCCATCGGCGGCTACGTCAGGCGCCGCAACCATTCACCAGGCCTTCTTGTCGGCTATGACACCCGATTCGCTTCCGAAGATTTCGGCCAGGAAGTTGCGCGAGTGCTCTCCTCTCAGAATATTCGCGTCCGGTTGTGTTCTCAAGCCGTACCGACTCCGGCCGTCGCATTTACGGTTGTGCAAGAGAAACTCGATGGCGCGGTCAATATCACTGCCAGTCACAATTCCGGTGAATACAACGGCCTGAAGTTTTCGACGCCGGATGGCGCTCCCGCTCTTCCTGAAGTAACCACGGAAATCGAAAATGCAATCGTACAACTTCAGGCGTCGAACTGGGAATTTACGTCGAGACCGGATGATTCGCTGATCAGGAGCGTCGACATCGGCCCCGCCTATCTCCGCGATCTGGCAACGAAGATCGACACGAAAATCATTCGCGAAGCGAATCTCAGTATCGCCTACGATGCGCTGCACGGATCCGGTGCGGGCTATCTCGACGGGTTTCTCCAGCAGGAGAACATTCCGGCAATGGCCCTCCACACGAATCGTGACGTTTACTTCGGCGGTCATCATCCCGAGCCTGCCGGCGAGCAACTCGGCGAACTGAAGATCGCCATGCAAAAGAACCAGGTCAAGCTCGGCCTCGCCACGGATGGTGATGCAGATCGATTCGGCATTCTGGACGAAGGGGGCGAATTTATCTATCCGAACGAGCTGATTGCGATGCTGGTGGACTATCTTATCGAAAGCCGCGGCTGGCGGGGAGGGGTGGCCAGAACTGTTGCGACCACGCATCTCATCGATCGTGTCGCCAAGTTTCACAACCGCGAGGTGCTGGAAACGCCCGTCGGCTTCAAATACATCGGCGAATATATAAAGGAAGGGCGCATCATTCTTGGCGGCGAAGAGAGCGCCGGGCTCTCGATTCGAGGTCACGTGCCGGAAAAGGATGGCATCCTGGCATGCCTTCTTATTGCCGAGATGGTTGCCAGCAGAGGAAAATCGCTGAAAACTCAATTAAACGATCTTTTTCTGAAGCTTGGCCCTGTGTATAATCGGCGCCTGAACGTGAAACTTGATCCGGCGATCAGCGCTCGAGTGAAACAAAAAGTCGCTTCAGATGTCCGCGAATTTTACGGGCGGCGCGTGATTGCGCAAAACCGGCTCGATGGACTGAAGCTGTTGTTCGATGACGAAAGTTGGGTGCTGATGAGGCCGTCGGGAACGGAACCGGTTGTTCGATTCTATGCGGAGTCTACATCCATGGAGGATCTGGACTCGCTTTTGGAATACGGGAAACAGTGGATCACCGAAACTTGATGCAAGGCGTCATTGTTCGAATCGCTTTTGGCGTATTCGGACTGCTCACAGTCGCGATGCTTCTGCTCGCCGTCTTCAACGATAAAGGCGTACTTCAGGTACACGCCCAATCGAAAAAACTCGCTGCGATTGAAACCGAAATCAACAGGATGGATGCTGAGAACAAACAGCTCACCGAGGAAATCCAGGCCCTTCGCAGCGATCCCAATACCATCGAAAGACTCGCTCGGGAAGAATTGAAACTCGTCAAACCGGGAGAAGTCGTTCTCGTCACTCCCGAGAACTAAATCGTTTAGCCGCGAATGACGCGAATGGGCCGCACGCAGCCAGGTTTTCAGTAGAAAACTCTGTTCTTCACGGCCTATTCGCGTCATCCGCGTCATTCGCGGCTAAACACCGGCCGACTTCAACCCAATCAGTTCTCCATAGCCCAGAACATGCCCCTCCATCGCTTTCATCACGCCTGCTTTATCATTAGCAGCGGGCCGTATTTCGTCGACATCCAAGGCGTACACGTGGAAAACATATTGGTGCTGACCCAGCGGTGGGCATGGCGGCGCATATTCCGCCGCACCAGCAATGTTCTTAGCCGCCACGATTTTGCGCTCGTTCAGGCTGGCGGCTGTAGCGGCCTCCGGAATTTCATTCACTTCCCTTGGAATGTTGTACAGCACCCAGTGCACTATCGGAAACAACCGCAGGCTCGGTGACGGAGCATCCCAGTCCATGGTGATCAGGACATAAGATTTAGTCGTGGTTGGTGCGCCTGTCCATCCGACATGGGGTGAAACGCCGGCGCCGCGGCACGAGAACCGTGCTGGGATTTCTTGGGCATTTTGGAAGTCATTGCTGCTGACCTGCAGTGATCTCGTCAAGGATGCGTGGTAGCCGGCTTCGTTGTTCCGTGCATACGCCGTATAAGTGAGCAGCACCACAATGGCCGCCACGATCAGCAGTGGAACGAGCCACAACAGATGTTTGAGGATTTTCATAACTATGGCCAGACCTGCTCACCGGGCTTGGCCGATCCCGCCAGCCACGCCTTGCCCTCTGCGTAGAGTCTCTCCACCGAAGGTCCCTTTAATCCCGGCAGGCCTTTTTTCACAGGGAAGCCGATCTTCGACTGCAGATACGCCAGGTGCCGGTAACCTTCCGGAAATTGTCCAAGCAATTCCTGATCGAGCTTGAGTCCGGCTGACGGCTCGACCGGATCCATGCGGTCCTTCTCATAGATGGGTTGACGGCGTCGGACAAGCCATTGGCCGTTATGTTTTATCAGGAAATCGTACATGCGCCCGGTGCAAAGGACATCGACCAGAACCCCATCGACTGTGGCGCGCTGGCTGATCGTCATTTTCGTTTGCGCGATCGCTCGCTCCCCCGCGATGTCGCACGTAAATCCCCCGTAAAAGTGCAGGATGTTGACACCCTTGTTGAAGCCTTCTCGACTGACCTCGATGAACTTTTCCGCCGGGCCCTGGAACCAGGTGGCGTTCATCCAGCCTTCGGGATGCCACACCGTTTTGAAGCGCTCCCAATCGCCGGCATCGCGCCACACTATCCAGTTGTCTACCGTTTCGCGGATGGCTAATTTCTCCGCTGTCAGTTGGTCCATTGCTCTCCTCCTTCGAATTGTCGCGGTGTGTGACAGGACGTTATCCCCTTCGGTGAGTTTTGTAAAGCCGGGACATTCATCGCGCTTCCGCATGACGGGAACCAGCCAAACCAACGCCGCTTCACCGGCAATCCAACCGCTCCACGAGTCCCCACGTCATTCGGAATTCTCCTGCTGGATTTCTTCACCAACCGGCAAAGCTCGGTTTTTGTGCCGTTGACGATCCGCCGTTCCGGCTTATAATGAAGACCTATACCGCGGGGTGGAGCAGTGGTAGCTCGTTGGGCTCATAACCCAAAGGTCGGAGGTTCAAATCCTTCCCCCGCAATTAAGGGCGGCTGAATAAGCCGCCTTTTTTAATTGGGTTACAAACCGCGTTGTTCATTTAGGTCCTTCAA
>QHXC01000030.1 GCA_003222815.1 Acidobacteriota bacterium
CTCCTTGTAAATTCACAAAATAGTCCCCGCCGAACATGCGCGCCACTCCGGCGACTCGATCGGTGCCTGTCCGATAATCTCCAGCTACCATCACGGCACGCCCGCCAAATCCTTCCACGGCCTGTTTGATCCGCTCGTCGTCGGTAGCGACCAGGACCTCCGTCACCGCTCGACAGGCTGCCGCTTGTTCATACACATGCTGAATCATGGGCTTCCGACCGAGCATGACGAGGTGTTTCCCTCGAAAGCGCGACGACCCGTACCGGGCCGGGATCACCACCATGACGGATGGTGTGGCCTTAGTCATTGCCGAGCGCCTCCGAGAGCTGCTGGGCCGATACTGTCGCGGTGCCGACCATGCCGACGACGATACCCGCGGCATAGTTTGCCAGAATCGCCGCATCTCTCGTCGAAGCACCGGTCGACAGCGCGAGGGCCAACGTCCCAATCACTGTATCGCCCGCACCGGTGACATCGTAGACTTGGCGGGCTTGTGTGGGAATGTGCCAGGAGACGCCTTCTCCCTCGTACACACTCATCCCATTTTCGCCACGCGTAATGAGCACCGCTTGGCATCCTAAACGCTGCCGTATGATCGCGCCGGCCTCGTTGCTGGCCTGATCGTCATCACCATGCACCCCGGCGGCTTGTGTCGCTTCAAGATGGTTCGGCGTGATGACCGTCGCCCCCTTGTAGTAGCTGAAGTGTTCGACTTTCGGATCGACGACCAGGGGTATTCCGCGAAGTGCGGCAAGCCGCGTAAGTTCCGACATCAGCGTGGCACTCACCACCCCCTTGGCATAGTCCGACACCACGAGACAGGACAGCTCCCGTAACCGCGATTCCACGTAGCGGAGAATCCGCCGTTGCATCGCCGGCTTGAGTTCCGCACGGCGCTCCACGTCATACCGCACGATCTGCTGATTATGTGCGATGACGCGGGACTTTCTAGTGGTCGGGCGGTCCTGGTCGATCACGACCCCTCCACGCCCAGAACGTGTCGATCCCAACTCTTTGAGGAGCATCCGGCCGCTTTCATCCGAACCGATGACGCCGCAGAGGTCTGCTTTCCCCCCCAGGGCCTGGATGTTATTGAAGACGTTCGCGGCGCCACCGAGCTTCAAGGACTCCGAATCAACATGGACCACCGGCACCGGGGCTTCCGGCGAGATGCGGTTCACACGGCCCCAGATATAGTGGTCGAGAATGAGGTCGCCGATCACGAGCACGGAGGCTTGCGGGAACCGCGAGATGTACTGCCGAAGCACTTTAGGGGACGCCGCACCTCCGCGGCCCTGAGCCCCGGAGCCTGCCGCTGCCTGGCGCGTAGCTTTATTTATTGAATGGCTTTGCCGAATCGATCCCATCTGACCCACTCCGTCCATTGACCTTGCCCGCTCCACGACCAGTAAATACGGAACGCCTTCCCGCGGATTTTTTCCTCGCGCACGAACCCCCAAAACCGGCTGTCCAGACTTTGGTCGCGATTGTCGCCCATCACGAAATAGGCGCCATCAGGCACTGTCACCGGCCCGAAATTGTCGCGCGGATTGATCGTGCCGTCGATGATCCCCGGATCGATCCGTTGGGTGAATGGTTTATCATCGAGCACGACACCGTTCACCAACACAGCTTTATTGCGAAGTTGGACGGTATCGCCTGGAGTCCCCACAATCCGTTTGATGAAATCCTTTTCCTCGTCTTCGGGAAACCGGAACACGATGATGTCACCCCGTTGCGGCTTGCCGAATTCGATGAGTGCCTGCGAGGCGTAACAATTGACGGGAGGAAAGGCCGCTTGAAACTTGCACTGGCTGGGCCATTGAATGCCGTAGGACAGCTTGCTGACCAGGATATGATCCCCGATCAACAACGTGGGAATCATCGAGCCGGAGGGAATCTTGAAGGCTTGGACGACAAACACCCGGATCGCAAAGGCCAGGAGCATCGCCACGACAATGGCTTCGGCATACTCGCGAACGAGCGACTTCCTCCCCGGCTGTGACCGCGCCGAGGGTTCGCCGAACACCGCCGGCGCTCCTGCGGCATCCGTCCGCCCCTGTTGAGTCGAGTGTCGGATGTCGTCCGATGGGGGTCGTTTCGTTTCCCCGCTCACTCCTCACCGACTTTCAAAATGGCGAGGAAGGCCTCTTGCGGCACTTCCACGCTCCCCACTGATTTCATGCGCTTCTTTCCTTCCTTCTGTTTCTCGAGGAGCTTGCGTTTCCGCGTAATATCGCCGCCGTAGCATTTCGCAAGGACGTTCTTCTTCATGGCTCCGATTGTCTCACGCGCGATAATCTTGCTCCCGATCGCCGCCTGAATGGCGATCTCGTACATCTGCCGGGGAATGAGCTCCTTCATTTTCTCGGCGAGCTGACGCCCACGCTGAATGGAACGATCTTTATGGGTGATAAATGACAAGGCATCGACCGCCTCGCCGTTCAATAAAATATCGAGCCTCACGAGATCGGACTCGCGATAGCCGATCAGTTCATAATCGAGCGAGGCGTAGCCCTGTGTGCGCGACTTGAGCTTATCGTAAAAATCAAGAATGACTTCGTTGAGCGGCAATTCGTAACTGATCACTACCCGCGTCGGATCGAGAAAATGCATGCTCCGCTGAATACCGCGGCGTTCCTGACAGAGCTTTAGGATGGCCCCCATGTACCGTTCGGGGGTAATCACCGAAGCCAGAATAAACGGCTCCTCAAATGAGTCAATACTGCTGGGAGGCGGAAGCTGTGATGGGTTATTGACCTCCAGCACCTCGCCCTTGGTCGTCAGCAGGCGATAGACGACGGTCGGTGCGGTGGTGAGGAGCGTCAGGTCATATTCACGTTCGAGCCGCTCCTGGATGATTTCCATGTGCAGCAGGCCGAGAAATCCGCAGCGGAAACCGAAGCCCAGGGCCAGTGAATTTTCCGGCTCGTAAAAAAACGAAGAGTCGTTGAGCCGCAGTTTCTCGAGCGCATCGCGCAGGACCTCATACTGGTTCGCCTCGACGGGGTAGAGTCCGGCAAAAACCATGGGCTTGATTTCTTCAAACCCCGGCAGAGGCGCCGAAGCCGGACGGCCGTCGTCCGTGATCGTGTCGCCGATGCGGGTGTCCGACACGCGCTTGATGTTCGCAATCACGTAGCCGACTTCGCCAGCCACAAGTTTCTCGACCAGCACCGTCTTGGGGGTCCGGATTCCCAACTCTTCGACCGTGTAGAGCTGGCCGTTGGACCAGAGCCGAACGCGCGTCCCGACGCGAAGCGTGCCTTGGACGACGCGCGCCAGCACCACCACGCCGCGATAGCTGTCATACCAGGAATCGAAGATCAGCGCCTGAAGGGGCTCTTCGGGCGAACCCTTGGGAGGCGGGACGCGGGCGACGATGGCTTCGAGCACCTGGTCGACCCCGGCGCCCTGCTTGGCGCTGATCAGAAGGGCTCCCTTCGGGTCGAGCGCCAGCGCGTGCTCGATCTGTTGCTTGGTCGCCCCGATGTCCGCGCCCGGCAGATCGATCTTGTTAATCACCGGGATGATCTCGAGCCGGTTGGTCAAGGCGAGCTGGGCGTTGGCGAGCGTCTGGGCTTCGACGCCCTGCGAAGCGTCCACCACCAGCAACGCGCCTTCGCAGGCCGAGAGGCTGCGCGAGACCTCGTAGGAAAAGTCCACGTGGCCCGGCGTGTCGATGAGGTTCAGTTGGTATTCATTGCCGTCGCGGGCGCGATAGAGCAGGCGTACCGCATGGGCCTTGATGGTGATGCCGCGCTCGCGCTCGAGGTCCATCGAATCGAGCACCTGCTCCGCCATCTCGCGCTTGGCGAGCGCGCCCGTCATCTCGAGCAGCCGGTCGGCCAGCGTGGACTTGCCGTGGTCGATGTGGGCCACGATCGAAAAGTTGCGGATGTATCGGGCTTCTGCCATAGGACTGTCGGCGTCGCGAAAGCGCCGGGTTCGCCTGTTGTGGGCAGGATACCAGCCTGGGCCCCTGGGCCATCCGGGGGGAAGCTCGCGTCGCTGAAAAACCATTGGGCTATGTCATTCTGAGCGCAGCGAAGAATCCCGGCATTTGTGGAAACAAACCAAATACGGAGATCCTTCGTCGCCTGCGGCTCCTCAGGATGACAGCTCGAAAGGTTTCAAGCGCCTTTGAAAATCTAACAAAAGGGGACTATGCTGTCAAATTTCGGGATGTACCGTCATTTTCAACCGAGGGATTAAACCGATGGAGATTCGCAGAGTTGGCGTGGTGGGCTGCGGTTTGATGGGTTCGGGGATCGCTCAGGTCGCGGCGACGGCAGGCTTCCCGACGGTGGTGCGGGAAGTCTCCGCAGAGTTGCTGGACAAGGGCCTGGCCTCGATCGAGAAATCTCTGAAGAAGCTGGCCGAAAAGAGAACGCTCTCGGCCGATCAGGCGGCTGAGGCGCTCGGCCGCCTGAAGCCGACGCTGAAGCTCGATGATCTGGCCGATTGCGATCTGGTGATTGAAGCGATCATCGAGAACCTCGACCGCAAGCGCGAACTTTTTCGGACGATTGACGCGATGGTGAAACCGGAAGCGGTCTTTGCCAGCAATACGTCGTCGGTGTCCATCACGGAAATGATGACCGCAACCCAGCGCGCGCCTCGCTTCCTCGGCATGCACTTTTTCAATCCTGTCCCGTTGATGAAACTCGTGGAGCTGGTAAAGACCGTGGTCACCGATCCGGCGGTGGTTCAGTTGGGTCTCGATTACGCGCGCCAGGTGGGCAAGGTCCCCATCCTGACCTCTGACCGCGCGGGATTCATCGTCAACCGGCTGCTGGTACCGTATCTGCTCGACGCTATTCGCGCCCTGGAAGAAGGCTTCGGGACGATCGAGGATATCGACAACGGCATGAAGCTCGGGTGCAATCATCCCATGGGCCCGTTGACCTTGCTCGATTTTGTGGGCATCGAGACCACCTACTACATCGCGGAGATCCTGTTCAACGAA
>QHXC01000031.1 GCA_003222815.1 Acidobacteriota bacterium
CGCGCAGCCGGGTATCGCCACCACGACCATTCCGACAATGACTCCCCAGAGCATCCGCATACTGGGCTCCCTTCAAAGAAAGTTCAGTGCTAGTTCCAATACTCTTCACTTAACTACCATGCGCAGGTTTCATTCGGATGAGAATTGAGAATTGGGAATTGAGCATTGGTCAGATCCGGTCTGATCTGACCAATGCTCAATTCTCAATTCTCATCCGAATGAAAAGCTGACCCAGATTCGCCCGTTAAGTGAACAGTATTGGTGCTAGGTCTTGTCTTGACGGCTGAGTCTAACACCAGGTGTTGGCTTTAGAATAGTCCGGCCATGGCAAGACAAATTAGGGCAACATACATGACTGAACTTCACACTGTCCTGGGCAAAAACACCGCAAGTGTCGATCAATCGGCCGGCGCTTTTCAGATCCATAACCGCGAGCTTTGTTGACAGGAATTCGAAGTTGGTATTAACTCCGCAAAGTTGTTCGCTCACGACTCATTTCCCAAAAGGAGGCTTATGCATGTAGTAAGAACTAGAGGAAGAAGCTTAGTCCTTGCGGCAATGGTTGGACTTGTAGCAGGAATCTTATCCTTTTCCCTGATAGAGAGGCCGGAATTAAGGCGACCCGCGGGTGTTCCTCAATTGGTTTCCGTTCGGCAGTTACCGACGTCCGCAAACGTGTGCGAGCCCGGCGACGAAGCGTTGCCGGAACAACACAGTCTGCTCGACAGGTTTGGTGAAAAATCGGTATATGCCGGTTCGCAGGAATCCGGCCAGACGGGTGTTATAACTCGTCCGCCGACACGCACGATCCGGGACATGGATCCGATTTACAGCTCTGTTGCGGTGGATTTGAATTTTGATGAAGTTGTCCTCATGGACAACAACAACTGGGCTCTTCGGATATTCAACCGGCTCGACAATACGCCTCCGGGCGTTCCGTTCACGCAACCGAAGCGGGTCATTCAAGGGCCGGAGACCGACATCCAATATAACAACGGGATTTACATTGACCCGAAGAACGGTGACATCTATTCGGTAGAGACGGACACGGGGGACGAGGTTGTCGTGTTTCCTCGCGAGGCGAATGGAAACGTAAAGCCGGCGCGCATCCTGGAAACACCTCATCGCGGCTTCTCGTTGGCGGTGGACGAAGAAAGACAGGAGCTTTACGTTGGTGTCCAACACCCTCCCGAAGTGGCGGTTTACCGGAAAGGAGCTTCCGGTAATGAGAAACCGCTGCGCAGCCTGCAGGGGGAAAGCACTCGTTTATCGGACGTTCATGGCGTAGTCCTCGATCAGAAGAAGCAGTTGATGTTGGTTACCAATTGGGGGCACGTCAGTGACGCCAAGGTTGCCGGGACCGGCAGATTCGAAGACCCGTCGATCACGGTCTATCCCATGGGAGCCTCCGGCGACACTTCTCCCATACGTGTGATTCAGGGTTCGAGAACACAGTTGAACTGGCCCGCACAAATGGCCCTCGACCCCGACACCGGCGATATATATGTCGCGAACGACATCGGCCATTCGGTACTCGTCTTCAAGGAAACCGACCAGGGCAATGCCGCGCCGACACGAGTGATCAAGGGCAACCGGACTGGCCTGTTGAATCCTTCCGGTGTCTTTGTGGACAAGAAGCATAATGAGCTGTGGGTTGCAAACTTTGGTAACTCTTCCGCTGTCGTGTACCCGCTGGACGCGAACGGAAACGTGGCGCCGATCCGCACGCTCCGCAGCGCGCCCGAGGGCAAGGTCTCGTTGAAGTTCGGCAAAGTGGAGGCGCTGGCGTATGACGCCGGGCGAGAGCAAGTCTGGGTGCCTAACTGAGTGACCCATCCGCAGATTGCGGCCTTCGCCCGGGTGGCGAAGGAGAATGAGCCTCCCGTACGGACGATCGAGGGTCACAAGACACTGATCAGCAGGACCATGCACGGTTTCTCGTATGATCCGATCCACGATGAAATTGTTGTGAACAGTCCTTTATCGCAGGCCATCCTGACATTCCGCGGCGATGCTAACGGAGAACAACCGCCGATCCGTGTCATCCAGGGGCCGAAGACCAGGATATTAGGAGCCGATACCGGCGCTCTTAATACGGTGACGGCGGATCCCGACCACAATGAGATCTTTCTCCCCGTCGGTACCGGTCTCAGAGGCCGTGGCACGGGTGGCGTGCAGGGCGTTTACGTGTTTGATCGCCTGGCGAATGGCGACGTCGCGCCGAAACGAGTTCTGGCCGGTCCGGACACGCTGATCAACTCGCCGACTCCCCAGGTGGCTATCGACTCGATGCGGAACCTCCTGATTGTGAAAAGCGGTGGCGCCCTATTGATTTTCAATCGGGAGGCGGACGGAAACACCAAGCCTGTACGCGTCATTAAGGGACCAAAGACCGGCGGATTCGGAGGCGGCCAAATTGCGGTCCCCGCTGGAGAATTCCGGTTAAAGAGCTCACCGGAGGAGGAAGACAGAACGCTGGAATTGCTGTGATTCCGAAATACAAAGAGATCATGATCGCCAGCTCTCAAATGAACAAGGTGGTCACGTTCTACTTCCCCGAAATGTTCGAGTAAATCTGAGATGGGTCCGACGAAAGTCGGGGTTCGTGAAGGAATTCACTGGCCAGAGTCTAGGTCTTGGACCGACAATTTGTGCCGGAGGCACCATGAAAAGGCTTTTCGTTGTCGCAGTAGTTTTGGGATTGATAGGTTTGACCGTTTCGATGCTGGCGGCCGTGCAACAGAATCCGGCGCCGGCCGCGTTCGTTACTTTTAATAAGGATGTTCTTCCGATCCTGCAAAAGAACTGTCAGGGATGCCATCGACCCGGCGAGGTCGCTCCTATGTCATTCCTCATGTATAAGGACGCGCGGCCATGGGCGAAAGCAATCAAGGCTGCTGTCCTGAATCGACAAATGCCGCCGTGGTTTGCCGAGCCGGGCTATAGCCATTTTGCAAATGAACGAAGGCTGAGCGATTCAGACATCAAGACGCTTGTTGCATGGGCCGATGGCGGCGCACTTGAAGGAGATGCGAAGGACAAGCCCGCCCCGGTGACGTTTCATGACGGATGGAACATCAAGCCGGACATGATCGTCGAAATGCCCAAGGACTTTGAGGTTCCGGCGACAGGGACAGTCAATTACCAGAACGTTCTAGTCAAAGTCAACTTCCCGGAGGACGTCTGGGTTGTCGCCGCTGAGATGCGTCCGGGCAACTCGCAGGTCCTGCACCACGGAAGAGTCCTTGTCCGGCCGCCCACATCGAGTTTCATGAAGGACGCGGTGCCTGGCGAGGCATACGAGACAGGTAGCCTGGCCATTGCGGGACAGGAGCCCCCGGAGACCCTCGGAAAGTTTAATCCCGGTCTGGGCGCGCAGGATTTCAGCCTCTTCGAATCCGCGAAATTCGTTCCTAAAGGATCGGATCTTGTTTTCAACCTGCATTACACTTCCATTGGAAAACCGGCAAAAGACAGGTCCAAAGTTGGACTCGTCTTCGCCAAAAATCCTCCGAAGCTTCGTTACTTCATGCATAACGGACCTACGGCAACGAACCTTGCGATCCCGGCACGCGATCAGAACGCTGAGATCGTGTCCGAAATGACGACCAGCACAGACATCAAGCTGGTTTACTTACAACCGCACATGCATCTTCGTGGAAAGGACTACGAGTTGCGCGTCATCTATCCTACCGGAAAGTCCGAAACTGTTTTCAAAGGGAAGTGGGACTTCAACTGGCAGTTGGGCTATGACTTTGCTCAGCCGCTTTCCTTGCCGAAGGGAACTCGCATCGTCGGAATCGCGCATTACGACAACTCCGCGAACAACAAGTTCAATCCGGATCCTGACAAACTCGTCTTGTGGGGCGACCAGAACTGGGAGGAGATGCAGAACTGTTTTGTTGGTGTTCTGATCGATCCCACAATCAGCCCGAATCAAGTATTCCAGCCGTCAGGGTCGAGCCTTTTGCCCCGCGGGCAGTCCGGACCCACGCTCGCTTCATTGAATTAGGTCGTCTCCCATGGAGGGAAACGTGTGTCCGAATTCCCCTCCTGGGTCTAGGAGGGGAATTTTTCGCGCACCGTTTGCTTAGAACGCGAAGTGGAATCCCAGCTGCAGAATGCGCGGCTGGTATGCCGTCGCCTGGTTGAACGACGGTTTGCCGTAGTTCGCCGCGTTGCTGAAGGTCGTCGTGTACGACCCGAAGTTGGCGTGATTGAAGATGTTGAACACTTCGATGATGCCGTCGAGGTTGCGCCGCTCGCCGAGGGAGATGCGCTTCTGAAGGCGCATGTCCACGCGATGGATCGGTTTGCCCACGAGCTGCGCGCGGTCGAGGTAGAAGTTGCCGTTGACCGTCTGGCCCTTCACCTGGCAATTGCACAGTGCGCCGAGCGACGCCGCGGTCGTGCCGGCCGGCGTCAGGATGTTGAAGCTGGCGCCTCCGGTGCTCCGGAGATCGCTGCCCCAGCCGGTGCTGCGGCGCTCGCCGGAGCCGAAGAAGTAAAGGCCGCTCAGCTGCACTCCCTTGCCCATGTCCCAGATGCCGTTGAACGTTGTGCGGTGCCGCTGGTCGGTCGCCGCGAGCTGGTAAATCGGCCTCATGTCGGGCGCCACCGTTCCGGTGTACGGGGTCAGCGTCGTGGTGATTTTCGCCGCCGGATTCACTGTCACGACGTACGGGCCCGTCAACGCGGCGATGCCCCCGTCATCATAGAACTTCGACAGCGTGTAGGTCGCGTTCGCCTGCCAGCGGTTGCTGAACCGCTTGGTGAACGTGTTCTCCCAACCGTAATAGTTGGAGCGACCGTTCATGACCTCGGCGGCGAGCGGTCCCCACGTCGGGAACGGGTTGTGGGCCACGTCGCTGAAGGCGTAGTTGGCCCCCGTTGCGGGGTTGATCATCGTGTTGATGTTCTGGCGCCGCTCTTCCTTGCGTCCGCCCGTGAACACGAAGTTCGAGTCGATCACCGTGTTGGCGACGAGCTGGTGCTGCATGCCGACCGACGCCATATGGCTGTACGACGTGTCATGCGCCCCGAACGGCACTTCCGATCCGTTCGGGATCGAGCGCGGATAGCAGTTCGGTGAGTTGTTCGGCAGGTTCACCACGTCGCAGGCCCTCGCGAGCAGCTGCTCGTAGGTCGGCGCCGGGCCGCCGAACGGAACGAGACCGAAGTCGGCGCGGCCATTGTTCGGAATGGTCACCGTGACCTGCTGCGTGAGGATGTACGATTGGTGCAGCGCGTCGTCTTCGAGCTCGGTGAAGAACAGTCCCCAGCCCGCGCGGATGACCGACTTGTCGCTCAGCCGATAGGCGAAGCCGAGACGCGGCGCGATATTGTTCTTGTCGGTCGGCCGGCGGCCCGAGAGCCACGGCAGGAACTTCACGAACTCACCCTGGGCGCCGTGATCGAGATCGTACCGGACGCCCATGTTGGCGGTCAGCTTGTTGCTGATCTTCCAGTCGTCCTGGAACCACGCCGCATAGATCTGGCGGTGCACCGAGTACGACATGTTGCCGATCGCGACCTGGTAGTCGCGGAAGAGCGGTGACATCGCCGTCCAGTTCCACGTCGACGCGTCGTCCCAGACCGGCAGAAGCTGTTCGAGGTTGGCAGGCGGCGGCGCGGTCGACGTGAACCGTCCGTCGCAGACGTTGCACCATGCCTGGGACATCGTGTACTTGATGGCATCGCCGCCCAACTTCACGTCGTGCCGTCCGCCCAGGTCGAAGGCGGTCGCGAAGTCGTCGCGGATCTGGTAGTTGTGCTCACCCGTGCGCTGCGGGTTGTTCGTTGGTGAGCCGATCGTATAGCCCGAGAAGTTGATGGCAGGCGCACCGCCCTCGATTTCGCGGCCCGAGAAGACGTCGAACAGGATCTTCGCCGTACCCGGCGGACGGCGGCTTCCCGTCCTGCCCCAGCCCGCGATCGGCTCGAGCGTGTAGAAGTTCGAGTTCAGGCCGCCCTTGATCTCGTTGATCGTGTTGTTGTTCAGGACCTGCGTGTAGTCGGCAAAGTACTGCTCGACGAACCGGTTGTTCGAGCTCGCCATCGACGGATGGCTCGTGCTGCTACCGCCGGTGACCGGCTGCAGGTTTTTGTAGTGACTGTAACGCACCGACAGCCGGCTCCTCGCGTTGAACTGCGTATCGACCTTCGCACCGCCCAGATTGAGGCTGTACTTCGCTTTCAGGTTCCGGTTGATGTTGGGCCCGGCGGTGGGGAACGGACCGTTGGCGCCGCCGAAGGCGAACGTCTGCGGATTGCGCTCGTACTCCCAGTTGCCGAAGAAGTGGATCCGGTCTTTCACGATCGGTCCGCCCACTGTGGCGCTGAACTGCTGATCCTGGTACGGGAGGACGACCGGCTTGCCGGCGGCGTCCTTCTGAATGAAATCCGCCGCGTTCCACTTATCGCTGCGGAAATAACCGCCAAGCGTGCCGGCAAACGTGTTGGTTCCCGACTTCGTGATGGCGTTGACCATCATGCCCATCGTCCGGCCCTGCGTGGCGTCGAAGCGGTTGGTCGTCAGCTGGAACTCGGCAATCGAGTCGCGGCTGTAGCGCGGCTGGTTCTGCGCGCAGCAGACCGTCAACGTGACCGACTGGCCGTCGACAGTCGTCTGGAAGTAGCCCTGGCGATCCTGCGGCACCTCGCTCGATGCGTTCGAGCGAGAGCCGGCGGCGAGCATCGTGAGGTCCATCCAGTTGCGGCCGTTAATCGGAATGTCCTGCATCTGCCGCGGATCGATGTTGCTGGCGATGGTCGATGAACTCGTGTCGACGAGCGGCGCCTCACCAGTGACCGTGACCGACTCCTGGATTCCGGACACCGCCATGTCGAGGTTCAAGGCCACCTGTTTTCCAAGCAGGATCTCGACGCCCTGCCGGTTCGCCGTCGTGAATCCCGACAGTTCCGCCGTGACTCGATAGACATCGGGACGAATGATAATGCGATAGAGTCCGCGCTCGTCGGTGACGCCGACGTACTTGGTTCCCTGCGCCTCACTTGTAGCGGTCACCGTCACTCCGGGGAGCACGGCGCCCGTGTTATCCCGCACGGCGCCAATCAATGTCGTGTCCTGCGCGTGCGCGACTGGGCACAACGCGAGCAACGCGACGGTCAACCAGACCAATCGCCCGAGTTTCATTACAGCCTCCTTCTCATGAGCCCGTGTTCGGAACCGATTCGAGTCGGAAAATGGCCAAATTATATACGCGCATGTCAACTTCACCCACGTACATTGATTTTCGAAATAGTGAGTTTTTCGCTGGATAGATCGATGTTCCCGAAAGGCGCGATCAAGGTCGCGATCAAGCCTCAGTCGACCGCCGATTAGGGGCGTATAATTTACGGCTTCGGAGGAAATCCTGATGAAGGCATCGAGAGTTGCACCGTGGGTCGTCGCGCTGACAACCGTGGCCATGGGGTGGCTGTCGCCGGCGTCTCCAGCAGCGCAGCAGACCGCGGCTCCGGGCGCAAACCGGCAGGCGGAGTTCGGCACGTTTCCGAATCGGGAATTCATCCGCCTGAACCTCGACAACCTGAAGTGGAACGCCACGGAGAACAACAAGCTTGGCGTGCAGACGGCTGTCCTCGACGGCGATCCGTCGAAGCCGGGGTTCTATCTCACGATCAACAAGTTTCCTCCGGGCGTGATGAGCAGGCCGCATCCATCCGGCGGGCTTCACTACGACGGCGCGCATGACGAGGAGGTGTGGGTGCTTATTTCCGGCTACGGCCCCACGCGCGCCGATGTGCTCGACCACGGCGAATTGTTCGGCCGTATCCCTTCCGCGAAATCATCAAGGTAACGTCGGGCGGATGTTGTTCGGTCCGCGATAGGAATTAGAGGAGAACAGCAATGCTGAAACGAATGGCGGCCGGAACGGCTGTCGCGGCAATCGCCGCCCTGGCGTTACAGGTTCAGGTCAGCGCGCAGCAGCAGGGCGCCGCGGGCGGACAGCGTCGCGCGGTCGGCGGCACGACCGCCGGCAACGACGCGTACCCAACCGACGAGCAATACAAGAACTCGAAAGAGGCGCAGGCGTTCGTCGCGAAGGCGAAGGCGATCGCGGGCAACGACGCGAAGCTGCAGGCGCGCTTCCAGAAGGCCTGCGGTCCGCTGGGCCCGCAGCGCCCCGCGGTGCTGCGCCAGAACGCGGGCCTGCCGCCCGAGCCGCAGCGGCAGATCGATATCGTCAAGATTTTCGACAACCTCTATTACTTCGGTTTCAACACGGTGGGCGCATGGGCGATTCCGACCAGCCAGGGCATCATCCTTATCGACTCGCTCAACACGGTGAAGGAAGCCGAAGAGATCATCGAGCCCGCGTTGAAGAAGGCCGGTCTGAATCCGGCGGACGTGAAGATGATCATCGTCGGCCACGGCCACTTCGATCATTTCGGCGGGGCACCGTACTTCCAGCAGAAATACGGGAGCCGCGTGGCGATGAGCAAGGTCGACTGGAACATGATCGAAACGCCCAATCCGAATGCGCGCGGTCCGCAGGCGAATCGACCGCTCCCGAAGCGCGACGTGGAAGTGGTGAGCGATGGCCAGAAGATCACCGTTGGCGATGAGACGATCACGCTGCGAATCACGCCGGGGCATACGCCAGGCTCGCTTGCGTATTACATCCCGGTGAAGGATCACGGCAAGCCAATCACGATCATGATGCTGTCGGGCGCCAACATTACGCCGGACCGCGCGTCGCTCGATGCGTTCAAAAAGGCGCTCGACGCGGCGAAGGCCGCGAAGGTGCAGGCGCTGATCAACGGCCACCCGGGCCTCTTCGGCGACGAGCTCGGATGGATGGAGCAGGTTCGGGCCAATCCGAACGGACCGAATCCGTTCGTGCTGACGCAGGATCAGTTCGCGAAGTTCGTCGACATCATGAAGGACTGCGCCGAGTCGCGTCTGGTCGCGCTGGACTATAAGGGAACGAACTAGGGGCTTGCGCAAAAATAACTTGGCGGAATGCCCGATCGGGATCTGACCAATGTTCAATTCCCAATGCTCAATTCTTATCCGAACAGAGGAAGGCCGCACGAGTCCGAGCGGTTCTGATCGAAGCCGAAGCCATTCGGCAGAGTTCCTTGTTTTCCGCGAGAATGTCGACAAGTAAGTCCGGCGAAATCAAGGAGCTCTTGGCCATGATGCGAATCCAGACAGCAGTTTCATTGAGTTCTTTTTGCACAATCCCCATCTTGTGAATGAAGTCCGCCCGACTTTCCGCTCCACGTGCCTCTGCATAATTTGGGGCTCCAGCTGTTCCTGACCGCAGGATCTGATTAGCGACATGCCGGCCTTGGAAGTTCTTGGGCAGTCGGCCTGCAAGACGAATTATCCTGGCTGCGAATTCAATGAGTCGTTCTTCGAATTGGTCCGACAGTGCGATCTTATCTTGCATCGGGCGAACGACTGGCAATCCGACATCCACTTCGGCTGAGAATTGCGCATTGGGAATTGAATATTGGTCAGATCCTGGGTCTGATGCGGAGCATTAAGAGACGCCGTCGGCGTAGTCGGAAGGTCGGCCTTTGTTATTTCTTCAGTTCTTCGTCGATGATTTTCTTGAAGACTGGGTACGGCTGCGCGCCGACGACGACGCGTCCGTTGATGAAGAATACCGGCGTGCCCTGGATGCCCACGGCATCGCCATCCGCCTTGTCCTTGGCCACTTCGTCCCGGTAGCGCGCGGAGTCGAGGCACTCGTTGAATGCCGCGGTGTCGAGGCGGATGTCTTTGGCCCACTTCTTCAGATCCGTGGCCTTGAACCGGACCAGGGTGTCCTCACCCTTGTCCTGCTCGCGGAATACCTTGTCGTGCATCTGCCAGTACTTGTTCTGGTCGCCGGCGCAATCGACCGCCATGGCTGCCAGCATGGCCTCCGGGTGGATCTGGACGATCGGAAAGTCTCTGAACACGAGCTTGACCTTCCCCGTGTCGACATAGTCCTTCTTCAGTCGCGGCTCCACCTCTCTCCAGAACATGCGGCAGGAGGGGCACTGGTAGTCGCCGAACTCGATGATGAGGACCTTGGCGTTCGCGTCGCCAATCGAGGGATCGTCATCGACTCCGATGAACTTGCCCTGGCCCGCCGCAGGCAGGGACGCCGCGATCACGAATATTGCCGCGAGGAGGACTCTCATCACACCACCTCTCTTGCAGGCCGATCGATGCTCCGGATAGCGTAGAGTGCCACGAGGGGCGGAACGGCGCCAGAAAAAACACAAGGTCTTCCATCGCGCCGTAGCGTCCATCTTTGCAGTGACCTTGGCAGCCATGACTCTCCGGTCGGCTCGATATCCTCGGTGAAATACCCGCTCCACGGATTCCTTGACAAACCTCGCAAGGGGGCGTACGTAATCGTTATCAAAATCTTACACACTTGAAGCGGACGTTCGTTTCCTGAGACTGCTGTCGGCGGGACGGGTTTTTATAAAGCTGTAGAACGGCCAGGAAGAGCCAGCACCAAGGCCTAGGTGCCTGCCATATTGATTTTCGGATCGGTAAATCGCATTCGAAAGGAGCGGATCATGGTAAGGGGGACGAGGATCAGTTTGCATGTGTTTGGAAGGTTGGGAACAGTGATTGTTGTACTCATCGCATTCGGAACTTCCCTGATTTTTGGTCAAGGCGGCACGGCAACCATTTTGGGTGTCGTGCGGGACACCTCGGGGGCGTTGATCCCCGGAGTGAGTATTACCGTCAAGCACGTCGATAGCGGCCTGACGCGTACCGTCGTGAGCAGCGAGCAGGGCGGCTACTTTGCGCCGCTTCTTCCGGTGGGTCCGTATGAGGTCACCGCACTCATGCCGGGCTTCAAGCAGCAGGTCCGGAGCGGCATCCATCTTGTGGTGGGTCAGGAAGCACAGGTGGATCTGACGTTGGAAGTCGGAGCTAACGCCGAGCAAATAACCGTGAGCGAGGAGGCTCCGCTTGTGAGCGCAACCACGAGTTCCACTTCCGGATTGATCAGCCAACAAGCGATCAAG
This sequence comes from Acidobacteriota bacterium, assembly GCA_003222815.1. Lineage (GTDB taxonomy): Bacteria > Acidobacteriota > Terriglobia > 20CM-2-55-15 > 20CM-2-55-15 > 20CM-2-55-15. The sequence goes on from QHXC01000031.1 coordinate 11,008, forward strand.
GACCTTCCGCTGAACGGGCGCAGTTTCGATCAGCTTCTGACAATGAACGTCGGCGTGTCCAACAGCAGCACGAATACGCTCAACAACGGCTGGACGGCTTTTTCTGTGGCGGGCAAGCGGCCGGAAACGAACCGTTTTGTGATCAACGGAATCGACTACATTGGTGGAAACGCGCCCGGCCTTTTCATTACGCCCTCCGGGGCCGGCGGGCAGTTGTTGGGAGTGGATGCGGTGAGGGAATATAACGTCCTCCAGCATACCTATGGCGCCGAGTATGGAAAACGAGCCGGAGGTCAGATCGCCGTCGTGACCTCCTCGGGGACCAACCAATGGCACGGAAGCGCCTTCGAGTTTTTGCGCAATAGCGCCCTCGATGCCCGGAACTTCTTCGACCAAACCACCAGCACCCCGCCGTTTAAACGGAATCAATTTGGAGGGACGCTGGGAGGGCCGATCAAGAGGGACAAGCTGTTTCTGTTTGGGAACTACGAAGGATTTCAGCAACGCTTGGCGCTGAGCCAACTCGCCATTGTGCCGGATAACTGCGCTCGCCAGGGCTTGATGTCGACTGCTTCCGGGGCGTGTGGCGGTCCCGTTCCTAATCTGAAGGCCGGGATGCTGCCATTCGTCAACGCCTTCTGGCCCGCGCCCAACGGTAACGAGTTCCTCGTCAACGGCCAGGGAAGCGGAGCCGCACAATACTTCAGCAATGCTCCGCAGGCGGTCCGGGAGAATTTCGGCATGCTCCGGTTTGACTACGTCGCGTCCAGCAAAGATACCTTTTTTGCCAACTACACCAACGACCATGGAAGACGGGACGTTTCGCAAATTGACCCGAATTTTGTCCAGGTCGCTAACCTGCACCCCCAAACATTGGGTTTGCAAGAAACGCATGTCTTCTCCCCCAACGTTGTGAATTCGGCAACGGTGGGGCTCAGCCGCAGTTGGTCAACCCTGGTAAACAATCCCGCGGTATCGATCCCCTCCAACCTGATATTTCTGACTGGGGGTAATCCCGGCTCGATTATCATCGGCGGCGGAGCGACTACCGTCGTGGCGTCGGCCTACACGCCGGCACCCGGCACAAACCAATCTGTGGGCGCAAGAAATCACTTCACCTACGCCGATGACGTGCGCATCACCAAGGGCAGGCACTCCTGGAGCATGGGCGTTTGGGTGCAACGCATCCAACAAAACCAGGCTGGGGCGGCTCAGGCGTCCGGAGGAAATGTCGCCTATCCGACGGTGCTGGCGATGCTCCAGGATCAGCCGAGCCAATTTATCATCAACCGGGGTCCACTGGGCGTGGGCTACCGCACGACGGAAGGAGCCTGGTATGTTCAGGACGAAATGAAGCTCCGTTCGAATCTCACCCTGCGTCTGGGGTTGCGCGACGAGATGACCAACGGATGGAATGAAGTGAGGGGCCGGTGTGCCAACTATAGGTGGGACAAAAACTTTGTGATCTCCACCGAAACGGTCGTCGGAAACTCATGCTTCGATACGAACCACGCCAAACTGTTGTTGCAGCCGCGCGTGGGCCTGGCCTGGGACCCGACCGGTACGGGAACGTGGGCCGTGCGGGCCGGCTTTGGAATCCATAACGATCTTGTGGATAACCTGGGTATACGGCTGCAGCCCAATCCGCCGACGAATGCACGCGAGCAATTCGCATTCACGCCGGATCGCGGACTCCTGAGCTTGTACCCGCTCCAGAGGGGAGTGCAGCTCCCGCCTACTTGCGGCACCGCCGGCGCACCTCTACCTCCAGCCTGTTCGATCTATTCCCCGGCAGGCGTTGATCCCAATCTGTTCACGCCCACCATCCAGCAATGGAGCCTTACGGTGCAGCGCGAGCTTACCCAAAACATGATGTTCGAGGTGGGCTATGTAGGCAGCGAGTCCTACCACACGAACATCACGCAGAATGCCAACGTCGCCCCGCCCGTATTGTGCCAGAACCCGCAGGGATGCATTAGCGGAGGCACTACCGCGACAGGCGCTCCTGTTCCGGTCAGTCAACAGGCCGTGGTGCCGCAAGGCACGCTCTACATGCCGCCGGGGACGCGCCCGAACACCAATGTGGCCACCGGCGTTTCGTGGTGGGGTCAGGGCACAAGCAGCTACCATGCGTTGAATGTCTCACTGGTCAAGCGGGCCACCCGGGGACTCACTTTTAGAACGAACTATAGCTATGGCAAGGTGCTGGATTACAATTCCGCGATCCTGGCCCCCGCTGGCGAAAACGAGCCTGCCGCTCTTATCAGTCCCTATGTTCGCCGCCTGAACAAAGGGATTGCCGCTTTCAGCCTCGCCCACCAGTTCAACACGAGCTACAGCTATCAGTTGCC
>QHXC01000032.1 GCA_003222815.1 Acidobacteriota bacterium
TTGAAGTCCTCTTCCAACACGGTGATTTCAACGCCGCCTCAACCGCCCTCACGTCCTGGGCGCTGCTGTTTTTCGCTCCGGGCCTCTCCGCGTTCTCGATGGTCAAGATCATCGTGCCGGCCTTCTATGCCTTGCAGGATACGCGAACGCCGGTGACAATCGCTTTTATAGCCATGTTTCTGAACATCGGATTGAACCTCGTCTTCATTCGTCCACTTCACAACGGTGGTCCGGCGCTTGCCACCTCCATTTCGGCCGTTTTCAACGCGCTTTCGCTGATGGTCATCTTTTGCAGGCGCTACGGCTCGTTTGGGCTGAGGAGCGTGGGACAGTCCGTCCTTAAGTTTGCGATAGCGTGCGCCGCGCTGGCAGTCGTGGTGTATGTGTTGATTCATTGGCCCGGCTTGTACTCCGGCGGGTCGAGCCGGAAGGTTGTGGCGCTCGCCGTGACGATTGCCGCTGCTACTGGAACCTATTTTCTAATGTCACTCCTGTTGCGCTCGCAGGAGCTTGGTGAGCTTCGCGAAGTGCGGCGGACCGGGCGGGAGGATTTACTGTAGTTTGGTGTTGAGCCAGTGCGGGAATGTTGATGAGCAATCAGGACTGGATTGATCGTTTTCTCCAATATTTGCGAATCGAAAAAGGAGTCGCAGAAAACACGATCCAGTCCTACAAGCATGATCTGGCGATGTATCGAGAGCATCTGGACAGCACCAGGCTTGTCGAGGCGAGGCCGGCGGATGTCTCCGGATTCTTGAAATTCCTTTATGTCAGAAAGCTCAAACCTCGATCGGCGACGCGCGCTTTCGCCGCCGTGCGCGGGCTTCATAAGTTTCTGATTCTCGAAAAGGCGACCGAGCAGAACCCGACGATCACCGTCGAGCGGCCCAAGTGGTGGAAGCCGCTGCCGAATGTTTTGGCGCTGGAGGAGGTCGATAGGCTTCTCGCATCGCCGAAAGAGGACACTTCCGGAGGACTGCGTGATCGGGCCATGTTGGAGGTCCTGTACGCCACGGGGTTGCGCATATCTGAACTCCTCGGCCTGAAGCTGAATGGCGTGAATGTCGAGGCCGGCTTTGTACGCTGCATGGGAAAGGGAAGCAAGGAAAGAATTGTGCCGCTCGGGGCGTCCGCCGCCGAGGCGGTTTCCGCCTATCTACGATCGCGCCGCGTGCGAACGCCGACGGACTATCTATTCCTCAATAACCGGGGCAACAAGCTTTCGCGCATGGGATTCTGCAAGATCTTAAGGTTTTACCGAGTCCAGGCGGGCATCCGCAAGAAACTGACGCCCCATGTGTTGCGCCACTCTTTCGCGACGCATCTTCTCGAGCGTGGCGCCGACCTGAGGGCGGTCCAGACGATGCTGGGGCATTCCAACATTTCGACCACGGAAATCTACACGCATGTGATGCGGGAGCGGCTGAAGGAAATCTACAAAACATATCATCCGCGCGCGTGAGTTAAGGTATTATCAGTCGCCTAGTTCGGGGAGATCCGGGACAGACACCGAATTCTGTAGTTCAAAAATCGGTGTCTGTACGCAATCAGGAGGAGAAGACGTGCTTCAGGGCCGCCATTTGTTTACATCCGAATCCGTAACGGAGGGCCACCCGGACAAGGTGGCGGATCAGATTTCCGACGCCGTCTTGGACTACGTCATGACCCATGATCCGATGGGCCGTGTCGCGTGTGAAACGCTGGTCACGACCGGCCTGGCTCTGGTCGCCGGAGAGATCACGACCAAATGTGTCATTGACTATCCGTCAATTGTGCGGAGGACCGTCGAGCAGATCGGGTACACCGATGCAAGCTTTGGCTTCGACTTCAAGACCTGCGCCGTGATGTCATCCGTCGACACTCAGTCGCCGGATATCGCCATGGGCGTGGACACAGGAGGCGCCGGCGATCAAGGTCTGATGTTCGGATATGCGACCAACGAGACGCCTGAGCTCATGCCGATGCCGATCCTGCTGGCGCACAAACTCACCAAGCGGCTCGCCGATGCGCGGCGCGCAGGCATTCCGAACTTCCTCCGTCCCGATGGCAAGTCTCAGGTCAGCGTCGAATACGATGGCGACAGGCCGGTTCGGATCGATACCGTCGTGATTTCCACGCAACACGCGCCCGATGTTTCCACGGCGCAACTGCGTGAAGAAGTAATCGACCACATCATCAAGCCGACGTTGCCGCCCGCGCTCCTGGATTCCAAGACCAAATATCACATCAACCCGACTGGCCGGTTCGTCGTTGGCGGACCGCAAGGCGATTGCGGTTTGACGGGAAGAAAAATCATCGTCGATAGCTACGGCGGAATGGGACGTCATGGCGGTGGAGCATTTTCCGGCAAGGATCCGACGAAGGTCGATCGCTCCGCCTGCTACATGGCGCGTTACATCGCAAAGAACGTCGTGGCCGCCGGCCTTGCGGAGCGCGTTGAGATTCAGCTTGCGTACGCCATCGGCGTCGCCGACCCGGTTTCGGTTACCGTCGACGCGTTCGGCACCGGAAAAATCGACCAGGCCAAGATCTCAGAGCTCGTCCGCGAAAACTTTCAGCTCACACCGCGCGGCATCATCGAATCGCTCGATCTCCGAAGACCCATCTATAAGAAGACCGCTAGTTACGGACATTTCGGCCGCTCCGAACCCGAGTTCAGCTGGGAAGAGACGGATAAGGCCGACAAGCTGCGACAGCAAGCTGGAATCTGAGACGATTTCGGATTGCGGATTACGGATTTCGGACTTGTGGAACAGTGGGGCTGAGCGGGTCGTCCCGCAATCCGAAATCCCGAGAGGACTCCATGCAGTACGACATTAAAGACATCCATCTGGCCGAGAAGGGTCGGTTGCGAATTGATTGGGCGCGGAATTCCATGGGAGTGCTCGACCTGATCCGAAAGCGATTTGCGAAGGAGCGGCCGTTGGAAGGCGTGCGTATTGCGGCGTGCCTGCACGTCACCACGGAGACCGCAAACCTCATATTAACGCTGAAGGAAGGTGGAGCGCAGGCTGTGTTGTGTGCTTCAAACCCGCTGAGCACGCAGGACGACGTCGCGAACATCTGTCGGCTGCCCTGGACCACAGGCCGCAGATCACGATGGATGACGGCGCAGATCTCGTTTCGACGCTGCATTCCGATCGAAAGGATCAATTGCCGGAAGTTCGTGGAGGCACCGAAGAGACCACGACGGGAGTGATCCGCCTCCGCAGCATGGCTCAGAACGACGTGCTCCAATTCCCCGTGATCTCGGTGAACGATGCGAACACGAAGCATCTTTTCGACAACCGCCACGGTACCGGCCAGTCCACGCTGGACGGCGTGATTCGCGCCACGAATCGGCTGGTCGCCGGATTGAACCTTGTGGTGTCCGGCTACGGCTGGTGCGGGAAAGGCGTCGCGCTGCGCGCGAAGGGGCTGGGCGCCAATGTGATCGTGACGGAGGTCGATCCCGTCCGGGCTTTGGAAGCGTTAATGGATGGGAATCGCGTGATGCCGATGGCCGAGGCCGCCAGGATCGGCGACATTTTCATTACCGTCACCGGCAACAAGAGCGTGATCCGTAGTGAACACTTCCAGGTCATGAAAAACGGCGCCGTGGTTTGCAATTCGGGCCACTTCAACGTCGAGATCGATATTCCAGCGCTTGAACAGCTCGCCGTCAAAACATCCGAACCGCGCGACTTTGTGAGGGAATACCATTTCAAGGACGGCCGCCGGATCTGCCTGCTCGGCGAAGGCCGCCTCGTCAACCTCGCCGCCGCCGAAGGACACCCCGCTCAAGTTATGGACATGAGCTTCGCCAATCAGTCGCTCTCGGCCGAGTACATCAAGAATTACTACATGCAGTTGGATAAGAAGGTGTACCCGGTTCCCGAGTCGATTGACCGCGAGATCGCGCGCCTGAAGCTGGAATCCATGGGCATCAAATCCGATGTGCTGACCAAGGAACAAGCGGACTACCTCGCTTCCTGGTCGGAAGGAACCTAAGAGAATTCGGATTGCGGATTTCGGAAACCCGCTTTAATCACAGCAGGATTTTTCCTCCGTCCTGATTTCGCTAAGGCACAATCGAATAATCCCACAAGATGAATTTCCCTGAGCCATTCAGGGTGCTCACCCCGTGGCCGAGATAGCAGCCGCCGCCAAAGGATAGGCCCATCTGTTCCGGATTCTGCAGCGAGTTCGACCAGTCGGTGAACGTGGACGCGTCCAGATTGCCGAACTTGCCGTAAGTGCTCATCCATTGATCGGGAGTGAGCGGTACGGTGAGCGTGACCGTGGAGCTGTTCGTCAACTGGGCTGCGACCGGGACGGACCCCCACTGATAGGTTGGCGGATAGGGATTGCTGTTAAAGCCTTTTTGTGCGAACCAGAAGCGCGTTGTCGCGGGCGTCACGCAGAGGTTACCGGGATCGAACTGCGGGAAGAAGTAATTCCAGGTGGGCGTGCCCGTGCTCACGATTTGATAGGTCAGACTCAAGGCACTGCCGGCAATCGGTGCCTTGCGCGGCTGGTACATATAATTGACCGCGCTCGTGTTGCCCTCGGGAAAGGTGAAATACAGGCCGGTGGCCTGACTGGATAGAGAATAGACTTGCTTAAAGCCGCCCCAGCCCCACACGCGCCAATCCTGGGCGCGCATGGAGACCTGCTGGACGGAGCCCGCAAACAGGGGAAGGGCCACCGCCACCACGAGTATCGAGAAGAAGGGTGTCCGTCTCATTGGATGTCCTTCGCCATGTGCACCGCAGGCAGGATCGTTGCGGCAACCAGCAGTGGTAAACCCGCCAATGCCAGAACTAGGACCAACCGCAGGCGTTGTGCAACCACTGGTGCGTACATGTGACTCAGCATCGATCCCAATCTCATCAGTTCTTCTCCTTTTGACCCCACTCCACTCCAACGAACAGTAAGCCGAGTTTGCGGGTGCTGACACGTCCTCGCGACTCTCCCGCCCGCAAGCAGTATTTCGGGGAATTTCCCCAAAAATGCACTAGAAGGCCGCGACGATACCGTAGTTGTGAGTAGGGCGCATTGGACTGGGGTCTCAATTTGACTGGGACAAATAGGCCATCAAGAGCGGCCATCAAGAGCACCTGAGGTACGCAGCGAGGCCTACGGCTTCCTGCCAGAAGGTGGTGTGGCCAAATATCCGGAAGTGCATAAAGACCAGCTTCTCGACTCGACGGCGACTTCAAGTTTTGTGAGAATCGACGTGAGGTGATTCCGTACGGTTGCGTCCGGGCGGCGGGACCATTACCGTCGGCATTATGGGGCGTATTCACGGTCCGCTTCATCGTCCCGGCACTTGCGCTGAAGTTCGGGCGTTGCTGTAGATCCGTTATGATCGGTCGAGGGTATCATGATATCATGCTGCCATGAAGCGAACCTTGATTCAGTTTGACGAAGACACCTACCAAAAGCTAAGAAACCGGGCATTCGAACAAGAGAAATCTATTTCTTCTGTTGTGCGCGAGCTGGTGGCGAAAGGGCTTGCGCCCGGCAAACGAAAGAAGTTCACGCGGGTGGAGCAGTTCTTATCTGTGGGAGCGGGCCGATCGAAGCAGGGGCGGCTCTCCCCTGTATCGGAAAGGCATGACGAGGCTCTGGCCGAGATTCTATATGCCGATGCTCATAAAAAATGATCTTTCTTGATACATCGGCGGTTTACGCTTGGACTGACAGCCGTGATCCCGGCCATCAAGCCGCAGTCCGGCGGCTGCGGGAGATCTTGAACAGAGGAGAGCAACTGCTTACCCACAATTACGTTTTGTTGGAGTCCGTGTCGCTGCTTCAAGCGCGGCTTGGCCTTTCAGCGGCGGAGAAATTCGCGAAAGACTCCGCAGCATTTATGATCGAGTGGGTGGATAAGGACCTGCACGCTGCCGGTATTCGCGAGATGGAGAGGTCCGGGAAACGCCGTGTCAGTTTAGTGGATCACATCAGTTTTCTCGTGATGAAACGCCGCAACGTCACAACCGCCTTTGCCTTTGATCCCGATTTTAAGGCACAGGGCTTCCGGCTATTGTAATTCATCCAGGGAGTGGCTGGAATTCGTCGAAGTGGCCTAAGCCGGTACAGAGGCAGCTCGGCGGGCGGTTGGTCTTGCACCCGGAGAAATTGCAAGAGAGAGGGGTTAGGGCAGGACAACATCGGCCGGGACCCGGCATTCGGGAAGAAGTTGGCACAGTGTTCAAGTAGCCGCTGTTCCGGCAATGCCGCCAGAATTTCGTCAACTTCGCCGACGGACGAAATGTTTCTTTGTGGAGATCATCGCGGGGAGACTGAAACAACAGGACGGTACTCACATCCAGTTGCCGACACGCAGTCCCGGAACACGTTTAAACTCGGCTTTGTTGTTCGTGATCAATAAGACGCCAACACTCACGGCATGTGCGGCAATCAGCAGATCCATAGATCCGATGATCCGGCCCTTCCTTTCAAGCAGAGCTCGGATGCGGCCGTAGCTTGCGGTCGCCGCCTGGTCGAAGGCCACGACCTCCAACGGCTCTATAAAGCTGCGAAGCGCATCGCGGTTCCGGTCAGGGCGGCTGCTCTTGGCGGCGCCATATTCCAGTTCCGCCAGTGTGATGGCGGAGATTCCGATATCGCCTACAGGTGTGCGATCGAATCGATTCATCAATCGTTGTGGACGATGCTTGATCAGATGGATACAGATATTGGTATCCAGCATGAACCTCATCGAAAGGGCTTCGTCCGCTTTTCCAAAGGCGGTTGTTTCGGCCGGACCGTCATGAAGTCATCCGTAAACTTTTCCAAACTTTGCAACAGAGGGGCCCAAGAGCGCACCTTGGGGCGGAGCACTATTGTGTCTCCACGCTTCCGGATTTCCACCTCATCGGCCTCGATCAAAAACTCTTTTGGAATCCTCACCGCCTGACTGTTTCCACTCCAGAACACTTTCGCCGTCTTTGCCAATTGAATAACCTCTATGTATATACGCTAGGATATACATGAAACTCGGTCAACGTCTTTCTTTACCTCATTGCGGGCACGGCCGTGACCTCCTGATCTCGATGAGATAACGTGCAGGCATGTAGTCGCGGGCTTTAGCCCGCGTCCGGCTCTTTGCGACGATTTCCGTGCGGACTCGGAGAATTTGGTGGTTGACATGTCTGTAGACGATAAGTATGCTTCGATGCTTCTACCTGTTTCCCTCAAGTTGATTTGCGATCCTGCCATTCATTTGCGCAGTGACATCCAGAGAGCCAGTAAGGCAGCGGTGACCGGTTTCTTGGCGGAGGAACGTCCGAATGCCGGATATGGAAAAGCCGTCGCAGTTAAGACCGGCAAGTCCAGCGCTTGTCCTCCTCGATCCTTCTTTCAGACTTGTTAGCTACAACGCGGAAGCGATTCGACTCCTGACATATCCGCGAGATGCCAGGGAGATTCATCCTCTCACCAGGCAGATTGAGGACCAGCTTCGTTTGCTTTTACGCCCACTTCGCTCTTCCCCTCCAGTTGCGCTCACACCGGCGTTCCAGTCGGGAAGACGGCAGTATGGGGTCCGCATCTTCACACTGAACAACCACAGGAATGGTTCTTCTTCCAACGCTTCCTACCCCGCACACGCCGTATTGTTCGAACGCCGGGATCGCCAGTGCGCAGATCTTTCCACTGTCGTTTCACAATTCCATCTGACGCCGCGCGAGCAGGAGACATTGCTTTTCCTGACGGAAGGAATGACAGGCAAGGAGATCGCAAATCGGATGGGCATCAGTCCTCACACGGTGAAAGCCTTTTTCCGTCTGATCATGAGCAAAATGCAGGTCTCCACCCGCTCCGGAATTATTGGAAAAATCGTCAGGATCAGCCATTAGGTTTTGGACTTCGACTACTCCGTTTGGGCAATAGACATGAAGTCCCCGGAGGACGATTATGTCGGCCATGAAATGGAGTCGCAAGAAGGGGAGTTACGAGAAGCGCCGCCACCCTCGGCATCCCGTTCGCGGAGAACTGACAGGATACATGGTGCCGATCCGAACGGAGGGT
>QHXC01000033.1 GCA_003222815.1 Acidobacteriota bacterium
CGGCAGGCGGGAATGAGACTGCATGAAGTGCAGCGAGGCCGGCGTGATGATACCCACAGAATCCGCCAGCGGAGTGTAGTAGGTCGTGTGCGTGATGGTCCGTGTGACCCCCCGTCCCGCGGGAGCCGCGAGTCGCGCGGGCTGACCGTGGGCCTGCGTGCCAGGCTGTGCTCCAGGAGCTGACGTATCCGTCACGCCCTGGGCGCTTGCGGACCGTTCCGCGCCTACGGCCAAACCAGCCAACGCGACGCTTTTCAGAAACCGTCTCCGGCCAGACTGCTTAGAATTCATAGTTTTCTCCCCGAGATTGCGTTGAGCCCAAGGGCTTGAACGGATTGCTTCATAGTGTTCAGCGGAGTTATCGCCATAAGTGTTGAGCAAAATTATCGCTATGTCAACTTCATGCTAACCTCGTCAACACCACCAGGAATATCGACACAACCGTCGCGCTGTGTGGGATCAAGTTTTTCTACGAACACACCCTGCGCCGGGATTGGCCCACACTGCAGCTGGTGCGTCCTGCGCCGGAGCGAGATTTTCCAGAGCGACCTGTTCAGAACCAGCGAGGACCGAGAGGATCACGCGAAAAATACAGAGGGTTGAGTCTTGGAAGTGTGGCCGCTCTGCCGCTGGAACTCAACCAGATGGGTTTTGGCGAGGGACAGGTGTTGACGTGACAGGCCGGTTGGCATAATATCCGCCCGCGCGGATCTGGTCCATTGTTTGAGAAGAGGTCGAGTCTCGGGTCTCAAGGGGAACAAATCATATGACATCCGTTCAGCTTTCCGTTTATCGGCTTTCGATCTTGCTGGTGATCGCCGCAGTGATGGCGCTCACGCCTTCACTCCTGGCGCAGTCCGCTGGTACCGGGGCGCTCACGGGAACCGTGACCGACGCCACCGGAGGCGTCATCCCGGGCGTCACGGTCACCTTGACCAGCACGGACACAAATCAGACCCGCAGCACAGCCACCGGCGAAAACGGTAGTTACCGGTTTGCCTTGTTGCCGCCCGGCACCTACGGAGTGAGGTTCACCCAGGCGGGATTCAAGACCTCGGAGGTTTCCTCGGTGACGGTGCGCGTAACCGAGACACAAGTACTCGACCGGGCTTTGGAAGTCGGCGCGCAGAGCGAGCAGGTGACGGTCGAAGTCCAGACGGAAGCTTTGCAGACGGCCACGTCCACGCTGGGAACCACTGTAGGCGCAGCCACTGTCACCCAGCTTCCCCTGAGCAACCGCAACTACACGCAGATTCTGGCCCTATCGGCGGGGACCAATACGACCGCCAACAACGCCACAGCCCTCGGCAAAGGTACGCAAAACATGGCCGTGAATGGCAATGACCCCGGCCAAAATAACTTCCAGATGGACGGCGTGAATGTCACCAATTTCGCCAACAGTGGAAGCGCCAATGATGCGGGCTTGTACGCCGGAATTGGAATACCAAGTCCAGACGCCCTCCAGGAGTTCAAGGTTCAGACCTCGACCTACGACGCCAGCTACGGGCGGAATCCAGGCGCGAATGTGAACGTCGTTACGAAATCCGGAACAAATCAATTCCATGGAACGGCGTTTGAGTATCTGCGAGACTCGATTTTTAACGCCAATTCCTTCTTCTACAATCGCGACAATCGGGCCAGCGCTACAACGAAGCAGATCTTGAATCAGAACCAGTTCGGCGGCGTCTTGGGCGGTCCTGTCATCAAGAACAAGCTGTTCGCATTCTTCAGCTACCAGGGAACGCGGCAAAAAAACGGAATCGGCGCACAGGGTGTTACCACAGCCCTCCTGCCGCCGATTCCCGACGGCGACCGGCGGGCGCCCGGTTTCCGGGCCGCTCTCGGGGCGGCAAACTGCCCGGCGAATCATCCGGGCGATGCTAACTTCGGTACGTTTGGTGGTCCGAACGTGGCTTGCGACGGATCGAACATCAATCAAGTGGCGCTGAATATTCTCAACATCAAGCTCAACGACGGCAGCTATTTCTTTCCCAGTTCTGGCACGTCGGGCTACCGGCAGACCACTTTCAGCAGCCCGGCGATCTATAACGGCGATCAAGAAGTCGCCAACTTCGATTACGTGATGAACGCCAAGCACACCCTGTCGGGCCGCTACTTCTACACGCACGATCCTCAGGTGATCCCTCTAAACGGTCAGCTGCCGGGAGCGCCGACGAAGATATTGTTCTCCAACACCTATGCCGTGCTGAAGGCGACCTCGGTTCTGACCAACTCTCTGGTGAACGAAGCTCGCGTATCCTACCAGCGAAATCTCTCCACGCAGAACGCGCCGGCGCCTCCCAACAGCGACAACTCGATTCTGGGAATTACGCCCATGACTCCCGGCGTCACCAAGCCGCCGGCCTTCACCATTCTTGCCGGAGGGTACGGCATCTTGGGAGTTTTTGGTCCTACTTTCAGCGTGACCAACCAGACACAGGTGGCGAATCAGATTTCCTGGTCTCACGGGAAGCATACGTTTCGGGCGGGCGCCGAGTTGGAGAGCAACCGGTGGCCTATTCTTTGGTCCGGAGTCCGAGGGAATCTCTCTGTGGGAACGTTCAACGACCTGCTGGTTGGGGGGCCCGCCAGCCCGCAAGCCTCAACGCCGGGCAACATTCAAGGTTGCCTGTTCTGCTCACGCAGCGCGCCCGAGGGAATCATTCATGGCTACGCCGCCGGTGGCGCCAGTTCTTACTTTCAGGACGATTTCAAGTTCAGCTCACGGCTGACCTTGAACCTCGGCCTCCGTTGGGAGTTCAACGGGGCGCTTACCGATAAGTATGGGAACCTCACCCAGACTTGGGTTAGCCGGATTCAGGCGGTGCCGATCCCTCCAACCGGACCGACGACTTCGGGGCCCGGCGTGAGCCAGTGGGTGGTGCCGAGCAATTACACCAAATTCTATCCGCAGCCGCCGGACGGCATTCTGATCAACTCGCGCGACACACCGCTGCGCAAGCGCGCACCTCTGAGCGCTTTCGGGCCGCGCCTAGGATTTGCCTACCAGGCGTCGAGCAAGCTGGTGGTGCGCGGAGGAGCCGGGGTTTTCTATGACCGCGTGGGCGGGGACCGGATCGTGTATTCAGTGGAACAGGGCAATCCCTATGCCGCAACCGTGGACTTTAATCCGCAAAATCAGCAAACGCTCGCGAATCCGTTCCCATCGACACCGGCGCTGGGTACGTTCTCATCGCGCTGGGCCAACTTCGAGACCAGCCAAACCTCGAACTTGAACGTCCCATTCCTGGCCGAGGTTCTACACAATCCGTTGATCCGGCAGTACAACTTGGGTGTGCAGTATCAGTTTGCGTCGAGCTGGGTGTTGGAGGTGGGCTACGTCGGCTCCAGCGGGATCAATCTAATGGACCAGTATCACAACAACAATACCGCGAGACTGGCGAGTCCGGAGCACCCGATCCACGGAATCACCACCAATACGGTCGCCAACGTTCCGTTCCGCGTCCCTTATTTGGGTTACCAGGCCGTCGGCGTGCGAGGTACGGAATTCGATGCTGTTTCCAATTACAACAGCTTGCAAATGACCGTGCGCAAGCAGTTCTCCCGCGGCTTCATGGTGCAGGGCGCCTACACGTGGAGCAAGGACTTGACGAATCTGGCCAACAACCAGGCCAACAGCAATAACGCGGACGACATGCGTCAGCAGTACGGTCCGGCGCAGTTTAGCCGTCCGCAGCGCTTCGTGGCCAACTACAGCTACAATCTTCCCTTCGGGACGCACACTGGCGTAATGGAAAGGTTGCTCGGCGGATGGAATCTGTCCGGAGTCACCGTCGTGCAGAGCGGTACTCCCATGACGATCGCTGATCCCAGCGCCGGGACAATCTACGGGACCGCAGGCAGCGGCTTCGCCGGATTCGGCCGGGCCCAGATGTGCCCAGGGATGACTTACGCGGACATCGCCACACCGGGTGGAATCGAGCAGCGGCTGGGTGGCGCAAGTGGCGGCCCGGGCTATTTCAACAAAAGCGCGTTTTGCGCGCCGCCCGCTATCGGAAACGGAACGGACTACGGCAATTCGGGGACCGGTATTATTCTCGGCCCCGGCCAGTTCAATTGGGACGTGTCCATTTTGAAAACGACCAGGATCCGGGAGAATCACTCGATCCAGTTCCGCACCGAATTCTACAACGCCTTCAACCATCCGCAGTTCACCAACCCGAACTACGGCCCTGGAGCCACATACGCCCTTCCCAACGTGAGGTCGGGGGCCTTCGGGAATATCACGTCAACCAGCGTCAATCCGCGCGTGATCCAATTCGCGCTGAAATACAGCTTCTAGGCGCCGGTCTCACCGATTCCGCAGGAGAGCCGCCGGTCAAACGGGTCCCACTGTTCCGGCGACGAGGGCTGCGGCATCTTCGAGCGCGCCGATCGCGGCGGCCGCACGTCCGTCGGCGACCCGGGTCTCGGAGTCGTCACGGAAGACGACGTTGAAGTCGTGGAAGTCGCGGCCCGCCGCTCTCCCATGATCAAGATCGTTCGCAAATCATTTGTTTCCTCGACTCGCCTCTCCTTCCGCGTCGATGAACAAGGGAGGCGGCTCGTACCCGATGAGATATTCGAACTGCTGCCGGAAGTCCTCGAGCGACATGTGCACCGTGGCGGCAAATTTCGCCAGCTCGTGCGGGTCGTCGAAATCGTCCCGACGCAGCCGGATCATGTAACGGCGCGCAATGGCGTACCGGGTCGAATGCGTATCCACGAGACGGATGCGAGTGCGGCCTGTTTCGAAATCGATCAGGGATGAAAAGCGGATCGGCACGAAATGACCGCCCTGCATTGAGACCATGGCGGAATTACCACCTGCCAGCAGGTACTTGGCTGCGCAGTAGCCCAGGTCGCGCGCGTACTCCATATCGTATGGAATGGGATCCGCGCAGCGGAGCTCGTAGCCGATGTTCTTGGCCACGATCGTCGTTGTCTTCACGCCGAGTTCCTTCAGACGGGCAGTCACCTGCGCCTTGAGGATCTCGCCGATATTCACCTCGGCAATGCGCAGATGCCCATGCGCATCGCGCTCCACTTCGTGCAGCGAGGACAGATCGCCCGGATCGACATCGAGTACGACGCCCTCGGCGATCATCGCCACGCCATCCCGCCGTCCGTAACTCAGGCGCTTGATGATCGCACCGACGAGCGTGTCGACGATCGTCTTGAGTTGCAGTGGCTTCGGGAACTCCTCGGGAATGAGCGTGAGCGTCGCGCCGGCGGCCTTGCCGATCCCAAGCGCCAGATGGCCGGCTTTGCGCCCCATCGTGGTCACAAAGTACCAGCGCGAGGTGGTCTTCCCGTCCACCATGAGGTTCTTCACGATCTCGGCGCCGAAATGGCGGGCGGTCTGGAAACCGAAAGTGTCGACCGTCGGCGGCAGATCGAGATCGTTGTCGATCGTCTTCGGCACATGCACCACGTGGAGGCGGCCGGCGGCGCTTTCCTCCACCTTCATCGCCGAGTAAGCTGTGTCATCCCCGCCGATCGTCAGGAGCCGTGTCACGTTCAGACGCTGAAGCGAGATCACCACGTTTTCGAGATACTTCGGATCCGATGTCGGATTCGCACGCGAGATACCTATGTGAGAGCCACCGCGGAAGTGGATGCGGCTGACTG